>NZ_JBJLRI010000009.1:0-84111 GCF_050871405.1 Kineococcus esterisolvens | reverse complement strand
CCCCCCCCCCCCGCCCCCGCCCCCCCCGCCCCCCGCCCCCCCCCCCGGCCCGCCCCCGGCCCCCCCCCCCGCGCCCCCCCCCCCCCCCCCCCCCCCCCCCCCCCCCCCGGGACGTCCCGGACGGGACGCGCTGGGCGGTGCGTCAGACGGTGCGCGCGGTCGGGTCCCAGTCCGCCGGCAGCGGCTCGACCGCTTCCACGGTGCTGGTGACGTCGACGAACTCGCGCCGCTGGATCGACTCGTCGATGGAGACGAGCACGTCCACGACGTGGTGGGCGAGCGCCCCCTGCACGCGGTGCGGGCGCCCGGCGCGGATCGCCCGGGCCATCTCCAGCACGCCGGTGCCGCGGGTGGACAGGGCCTTCGTGGAGGCCAGCAGCTCCCACTCCTCCGAGCCGGTGCGCCGGATGCGCACGTCGCCGTCGAAGTTGTTCGGGTCGGGCACCTCCAGGGTGGCCTCGGTCCCGGTGATCTCCACGAAGCCGTGCCGCTGCAGCGGGGAGTCGAAGCTGAGGATGCTCTGCGAGCTCTGCCCGCTCTCGAACTGCGCGATCGCGCTGACGTGGGTGGGCACCGTGACGTCGAAGCTCTCACCGGCCTTGGGGCCGGAGCCGATGACGCGCGAGGCGCGGGACTTCGAGCCGATCGCGGCCACGGCGGCCACTGGCCCGAACGCCTGCACCAGGAGGGTGAAGTAGTACGGGCCGATGTCGAACAGCGGGCCGGCGCCGGTCTGGAACAGGAACGCCGGGTTGGGGTGCCAGGACTCCGGCCCGGGCGACTGCATGAGCGTCAGCGCGCTCAGCGGTGTGCCGATGTCGCCGCGGTGGATGGCGGCCAGCGAGGCCTGCAGGCCCGCGCCGAGGAAGGTGTCGGGTGCGCAGCCCAGCCGCACCCCGGCCGCCCCGGCCGCCTCGATCAGCTGCCGGCCGCCCTCGCGGTCCAGGGCGACGGGCTTCTCGCTCCACACGTGCTTGCCGGCGGCGATGGCCTGCAGGGACACGTCGACGTGCGCGGCGGGGATCGTGAGGTTGACGACGACCTCGACGTCGTCGTTCGCCAGGACCGCGTCGATGCCGCCGTGGTGCGGCACGCCGTGCTCCTCGGCGCGCGCCTTCGCCGCCTCGGGGAAGAGGTCGCCGATGGCGTGGACCTCCACGTCCGGGAAGCCGGTGAGGTTCTCCAGGTAGGTGCCGGAGATGACGCCGGCGCCGATGATGCCGATGCCGACGGGACCGGTGCGGGGCTCGGGCGCGCTCACGCCTGCACCCCCGCGCCCGTGAGGTAGGCGTAGCCGCCGGCGACGGCGTCGAAGACGTCGCCGCTGGTGTCGTCCAGCTCCACGACGCCCAGCTGCACGCCGGAGGAGGCCGAGAGGATCGCGGCCACGTCGATCGAGCCGGCGCCGAGGGCCACCTGGTTCTTCGTGTCGCGGGTGCCGTCGCCGTCCTTCAGGTGCACGGCCTTCACGCGCTCACCCAGGCGGCCCAGCAGGGCCGCGGGGTCCTGGCCGCCGACGGCGACCCAGTACGTGTCGACCTCCAGGGCGACGGCGTCGTCGAGGGAGTCGGCGAGGACCTCCAGGGCGGTGCGCCCGCCGATGAGGTTCTCCAGCTCGAACCAGTGGTTGTGGTAGCCGATGGTGACGCCGGCGTCGGCGGCGCGGCGCGCGGCGGCGTTCAGCTCGGCGGCGATCGCGGCGACGTCCTCGGCGGTGGTCCAGCGCTCGGGGTCCACGAACGGCTCGACGACGAGCGTGGTGCCGGTGGTGGCGGCCGCGGCCAGCACCTCCTCGACGTCGCCGCCGACGACCTTGGCGTGGGTGCTGGGGGCGCTCAGGCCGTGCGCGGCCAGGGCCGGGGCCAGCTTCGGCGCCCACTCGGTCAGGCCGAACGGCTCGACCTTGCGGAAGCCGATGGAGGCCAGGCGGGCCAGGGTGCCGTCGGTGTCGGCCGCGAGCGCGTCGCGGACCGTGTACAGCTGCACGGAGATCTTGTCGGTGTCGAGCACGTCGTCCTCTCGGGTCCTTCGCCGGGTCCGGTCGGACGGCGCGACCCGCGGGCGACGCTGCACCGAACCGGTTCAGCACACGGTAGGGGGCCGGACCGCCCGGGCGCCACCCCCTCCCGCTGCTCCGCGCGGGTGTCGCGCCGGGATGCCCGTCGGCGCCCCCGGTTACGGTCGGGGCGTGACCGCTGACCTGACCGGGGACGAGCTGCGCTTCCTGCAGGAGACGTTCGAGCTGGCGCGCGCCGGCTCGACCGCGGCCCTGCTGGAGCGCGTCGACGCGGGCGTGCCCGTGGACCTGACGAACTCCTCCGGCGACACCCTGCTGATCCTGGCCGCCTACCACCGCCACGAGGAGCTGGTGCGCGCGCTGCTGGAGCGCGGCGCCGACCACTCCCGCGTCAACGACAAGGGCCAGACGGCGCTGGGCGCGGCCGTCTTCCGCCGGGACGAGCCGGTGGTGCGCGCCCTGCTGGCCGCCGGAGCGGACCCCGAGCTGGGCCGGCAGTCCGGGGTGGCCGTGGCGCAGGTCTTCGAGCTGCCGGAGATGCTGGCGATCCTGCGCGGCGCCTGACGCAGCTGCGGCTGCGACCGCCTCGCAGCGCCGCACCTGCGGCGGATAACCTCGGATCGTGTCGCAGTACCGGATCCGGGAGGTCGCCGAGCTGCTGGGCGTCTCCGACGACACCGCCCGCCGCTGGGCCGACGGCGGCGCCCTGCCCGCCACCCGCGACGACGCCGGACGGCTCGTCGTGGACGGCGCCGCCCTGGCCGCCTTCGCCGTGGAGCACCCCGGCGCCGCCGCACCCGACGCCACCCGGGTGGCGCGCTCGGCGCGCAACCGCTTCGCGGGCCTGGTCACGCGCGTGGTCGCCGACGGCGTCATGGCGCAGGTGGAGATGCAGTGCGGACCGCACCGCGTGGTGTCCCTGATGAGCAGGGAGGCCGCCGAGGAGCTCGGCCTGCGGCCCGGCAGCCGCGCCACCGCCGTCGTCAAGGCCACCACCGTGGTCGTCGAGACCCCGGCCGGGGAGCGGGCGTGAGGACCGCGCGCCGCCGGGTCCCGCTCGCCGCCGCGCTGACCGCCCTGGTCGCCGGGGCCCTCGCGGGGTGCGGCGGCGCCGCCGGCGCGCCGGGGGAGGAGACCCTCACCGTGTTCGCCGCGGCCTCCCTGCAGGAGGTGTTCACCGAGGTGGCGGAGGGCTTCGAGCGCGACCACCCCGGCGTCGACGTCGCGCTCAGCTCCGCCGGGTCCTCCGACCTGGCCACCCAGGTCCTCGAGGGCGCCCCCGCCGACGTGTTCGCCTCCGCCGACGGGGCGACGATGGCCCGCGTCGCCGACGCCGGCCTGCTCGCCGGCGAGCCCGAGGTGTTCGCCACCAACGTCCTGACCGTCGCGACCCCCGCCGGGAACCCCGCCGGCGTCACCTCCTTCGCCGACCTGGCCCGGCCCGGGCTCGCGGTGGTCGTGTGCGCGCCGCAGGTGCCGTGCGGGGCGGCGGCGCAGCGCGTGCAGGAGGCCGCCGGCGTCGCGCTGTCCCCGGTCAGCGAGGAGTCCTCCGTCACCGACGTCCTCGGCAAGGTCACCACCGGCCAGGCCGACGCCGGCCTCGTCTACGCCACCGACGCCGCCCGCGCCGGCGACGCCGTCACCGGCCTGCCGATCCCCGAGGCGGCCGCCGCCGTCAACTCCTACCCCGTCGCCGCGCTGCGCGACGCAGCCGCCCCCGCGCTGGCCGCGGAGTTCGTCGCCGCCGTCATCGGCGCGCAGGGGCGGGCGGTCCTCGTCGACGCCGGCTTCGGGGTCCCCGCCGCGTGAGCCGCCGGGCCGCCCGCGGTGCCCGCGCCGACGCACCGGTGGGCGGCGCGCTGCCCGCGTGGGTGCACGTGCCCGCCGCCGCCGGGGCGCTGCTGGTCCTGGTGCCCCTCGTCGCGGTGGTCGCCCGCGTGGACTGGCCCCGCTTCGGGGCGCTGGTGACCTCCCCGTCCTCCCTGGCGGCGCTGCGCCTGAGCCTGCTGACGGCCACGGCCAGCACCGCCTGCTGCCTGCTGCTGGGCGTGCCGATGGCCCTGGTGCTCGCGCGCGGGCGCTTCCCGGGGCTGCGCGCGCTGCGCGCGCTGGTGCTGCTGCCGCTGGTGCTGCCGCCCGTCATCGGCGGGCTCGCGCTGCTGTACGCGCTGGGCCGGCGCGGTCTGCTCGGCCCGGCCCTGGACGCCGTCGGCGTGCAGGTCGCCTTCAGCACCCTCGCGGTGGTCCTGGCGCAGACCTTCGTCTCGATGCCCTTCCTCGTCCTCAGCCTGGAGGGGGCGCTGCGCACGGCCGGGGAGCGCTACGAGCGCGTCGCCGCCACCCTCGGCGCGCGGCCGGGCCGGGTGCTGGTGCGCGTCACGCTGCCGCTGGTGGCGCCCGGGCTGGCCTCCGGCGCGGTGCTGGCCTTCGCCCGCGCCCTGGGGGAGTTCGGCGCCACCCTCACCTTCGCCGGCAGCCTGCAGGGCGTCACCCGCACCCTGCCCCTGGAGATCTACCTGCAGCGGGAGAGCGACCCGGACGCCGCGGTCGCCCTGTCGCTGCTGCTGGTCGCCGTCAGCGTCCTCGTCGTGGTGGGCGTGCGCGCGCGGCCTGGCCGGGGCGCGCCGTGAGCGCCGGGCTGGAGGTGGCGGTGCGCCACGCCCCGCGCGCCCTGGCCGTCGACCTCGACGTCGCGCCCGGGGAGGTGCTGGCCGTCCTCGGGCCCAACGGCGCGGGCAAGTCCACCCTGCTGGATCTGCTGGCCGGGCTGCTGCGGCCCACCGCCGGCCGCGTCGCGGTCGGCGGGCGGGTCCTGTCCGCCGCGGGCCCCGGCCGCGAGGTGTTCGTGCCCGCCCACCGCCGCGGCGTGGCGCTGCTCGCCCAGGACCCGCTGCTGTTCCCGCACCTCAGCGTCGCGGGCAACGTCGCCTTCGGTCCCCGCAGCGCCGGCGCTGCCCGCCGCGCCGCCCGCGAGCAGGCCGCCCGCTGGCTGGACGCCGTCGGCGCCGGGCACCTCGCCGACCGCAGGCCGCGCGGGCTCTCCGGCGGGCAGGCCCAGCGGGTCGCCCTCGCGCGGGCGCTGGCCACCCGCCCGGGGCTGCTGCTGCTCGACGAGCCGATGGCCGCCCTCGACGTCACCGCCGCCCCCGAGGTGCGCCGGGTGCTGCGCGAGGTGCTGCGCGGCGGGGCCGCCCCCCGCCACGGCACCGTCCTCGTCACCCACGACCTGCTCGACGTCCTCGCCCTGGCCGACACCGTCGCCGTGCTGCAGGACGGCCGCGTCGCCGAGCGCGGCGCGGTGCGCGAGGTCCTCACCCGCCCCCGCAGCGCGTTCGCCGCCCGGACCGCCGGGCTGGTGCTCATCGCCGGCCGCGCCACCGCGGAGGGCCTGCGCACCCCCGACGGCACCCTCGTCGCCGGGGTCGTCGACGACGGCTGCCCGCCGGGGGAGCGGGCGGTCGCCGTCCTGGACCCCGCCGCCGTCGCCGTGCACGCCGCCGACCCCGGCGGCAGCCCCCGCAACCGCTGGCGCGTCACCGTCACGCAGCTGGAGCCGCGCGGGCGGGCCGTGCGCGTGCGCGGGCGCCACGGGCCGCTGGAGCTCTTCGCCGACGTCACCGTGGAGGCGGCCGCCGAGGCGCACCTCGCCCCCGGCGACGAGGTCCACTTCGTCGTCAAGGCCACCGCCGTGCGGGTGCACGCCGCCGGCGGTGGCTGAGGGGGGGCCGAGGGGAGGAGGCGCCGCGCGCCGAACGGCTGACGCGCCGGCGCTCGCGCGTCCCTACGGTCGCCCCGTGCTCGTCCTCGACTCCATCACCCGCCGCTTCGGCGGCCGCCTCGCGCTGGACGCCGTGAGCCTGGCCGTGCCGGACGGGCGCATGGTCGGTTTCGTGGGTGCCAACGGCGCCGGCAAGACCACCACCATGCGCATCGCCCTGGGCGTCCTCGCCCCCGACTCCGGGACCGTGACGTTCCGCGGGCGGGTCCCCGACCTGGCGGTGCACCGCCGGTTCGGCTACATGCCCGAGGAGCGCGGTCTCTACCCCAAGGGCCGGTTGCTGGAACAGCTGGTGTTCCTTGCGCGCCTGCACGGCGTGGACCGCGGCGCCGCCGCCCCCCGCGCGAAGGACCTGCTGGAGCGCCTCGGCCTCGGCGAGCGCACCCAGGACAAGCTGGAGTCCCTGTCGCTGGGCAACCAGCAGCGCGTGCAGGTCGCCGCCGCCCTCGTGCACGACCCGGAGCTGCTCGTCCTGGACGAGCCGTTCTCCGGCCTGGACCCCCTCGCCGTCGACGCCATGGCCGACCTGCTGCGCGAGCGGGTCCGCGCCGGTGTCGGCGTGCTGTTCTCCAGCCACCAGCTGGACCTCGTGGACCGCCTGTGCGACGAGCTCGTCATCCTCGCCGGCGGGCGCGTCGTGGCCGCCGGCGAACCGGAGGAGCTGCGCCGGGGACGCTCCGGGTCGAGGTACGCCCTCGCCGCGAACGGCCCGCTGGACTGGGTGGGCGACGTGCCCGGGGTGCGGCTGGTGGAGTCCTCGCCCGGCCGGGTGGTCGTGGAGGTGGAGGGTTCCGGCGCCGACCAGCGCCTGCTCGCCGAGGCGCTGCACCGCGGGTCGGTGCGCTCCTTCGGGCCCGTCGTGCCGTCCCTGTCCGACCTGTTCTCGGAGGTGTCCCGGTGAACGCGACCGTTCAGCGGCAGTGGTGGCTGGTGGCCGACCGGGAGATGCGCGAGCGCCTGCGGGACAAGGGCTTCGTGTTCTCCACCCTCCTGCTGCTCGTCATCGTGCTGGCGGCGGCGTTCCTGCCGGGCCTGCTGTCCGGCGGCACCGACCGCTACGAGGTGGCGGCCACCTCCACGACCGCACCGCTGCTGGCCGAGCGCCCCGGTGAGGGCGGCGACGTCGAGGTGACGGTCCGCACCGTCGCCGACTCCGCCGCGGCGGAGTCCGCCGTGCGCGCCGGCGACGTCGACGCCGCCGTGCTGCCCGCCGCCGGCGGTGCGGTGGAGGTCGTCGGCGACCGCAACGTCCCCGGTGGCCTGGGTGAGGTCCTCGGCGCGCGGGTGCGGGCGGCGCAGTCGCTGGAGCTGCTGCGCGGGGCGGGCGTCGACGCGGCGACCGCCGAGCGCGCCCTGACCGTCCCGCCGCCCGCGCAGCGCCTGCTCGCCCCCGACGCCGTGGACCCCTTCACCACCTACCTGCTGGGGCTGGCCTTCTCCGTCCTGTTCCTGCAGATCGTCGTCATCTTCGGATACTCCATCGCCCAGAGCGTCGTGATGGAGAAGCAGACCCGCGTGGTGGAACTGCTCGTCACCACCGTCCCGGTGAACCAGCTCCTCGTCGGGAAGATCGTCGGCAACGGGCTGCTGGCGCTGGGGCAGATCGTCCTGCTGGTGGCCGCCGGCCTGGGCGGTCTGGCGGTCGCCGAGCCGGAACTGCTGGACCAGCTGCCCAGCGTCCCCACGGCCGCGGGGTGGTTCGTCGTGTTCTTCGTCGTCGGGTTCGCGATGCTGTCGTGCCTGTGGGCGGCGGCCGGGGCGATGGCCAACCGCCTGGAGGACCTGCAGTCCACCGCCACCCCGGTGCAGATGCTCGTCATGCTGCCGTTCTTCGCGACGTTCGCCGCGAACGACCCCGGAACCCTGCAGACCGTCCTGTCCTACGTGCCGCTGTCCTCGCCGATGGTGATGCCGAAGCGGGTCCTGCAGGGCGACGTCGGCTGGACCGAGCCGCTGCTCGCGCTGCTGGTCATCGCCGTCACCGCCGCGCTGTTCGTGGCGGTCGCCCGGCGGCTGTACGAGAACTCCCTGCTGCAGACCGGCCGCAGCCTGTCGCTGCGCTCGGCGTGGCGGAGGGCGGCGTGACGGAGCAGCCGGTGCGACCGCGCGTCCCGCCCCCGTGGTTCGTGCACACGGCCTGGCGCGTCCACCGGGCGCTGAACCGCCTCAGCGGCGGCCGGTTCCTGTGGACCCCGGCGAACAGGCGCGGGTGGGGTGCGCTGCGCCTGACGACCGTCGGGCGCAGGTCCGGGCAGGAGCGCAGCGTCATCGTCGGCTACCTCGAGGACGGCCCCGACCTCGTCGTGCCCGCCATGAACGGCTGGGAGGAGGGCCACCCCGCGTGGTGGCTGAACCTCCGGGCGAACCCGGACGCCGTCGTCCGGCTGGCGCGCCGGGCCCCGCGGCCGGTCCGCGCGCGCCGCGCCGAGGGGCAGGAGCGCGAGCGGCTGTGGCAGCGCTGGCTCGCGGTCGACCCGGACCTCGGCGCGCACGCCGCCCGGCGCGCCACCGAGACGGACGTGGTGGTCCTCGAACCGCGCGGCGGGACCGCCTGAGCCCCCGCCGGGCGGGCGGCGCCCGCCGGGGTGCGCCGGGGGTCTTCACCAGCGCTGCGCGGTGGGGCGAACGACGACCTCGTTGACGTCGACGTCGCCGGCCTCCCCCAGGGCGTAGGAGATCGCGCGGGCGACCGCGTCGGCGGGGATCGTCGTGGCCCGGTAGTCGCGCATCACCTCGGCGGCCGTCGGGTCGGTGATGTGCGTGGCCAGCTCGCTCTCGACCACCCCCGGCGAGATCGTGGTGATGCGGAAGCGCGGGTCCAGCTCCAGGCGCAACCCCTCCGTGATCGCCCACGCGGCGAACTTCGTCCCCGAGTACACCGCGGACGTGGGGGAGACCTGGTGGGCGCCGATCGAGGCGACCGTGACGAAGTGCCCGCCGCCCTGGCGCTGGAAGTGCGGCAGGGCCGCGGCGATCCCGTGCAGCAGGCCCTTGACGTTCACGTCGAGCATCCGGTGCCACTCGTGCACCAGACCGGCGTCCAGGCGGGACAGCAGCATCACGCCGGCGTTGTTGACGATCGCGTCGACGCGGCCGTGCCGCTGCGCCGCGCCGTCGACCAGGTCGGTGACGCTCGCGGGGTCGGTGACGTCGAGCCGGTGGTGCTCGGCGCTGCCGCCGGCCCGCCGGATCCGGGTGGTCAGCGCCTCCAGGCGGTCGGTGCGCCGCGCACCGAGGACGACGTGGTGGCCCTCGCCCGCCAGGCGCTGCGCGGTGGCCTCGCCGATGCCGCTGCTCGCGCCGGTGACGACGACGACCTTGGCGTCCGCCCCGATCGCGGGGTCCGTGCGGTCGTCGGTGTTCGTGGTGGTGCCGGGGTTCGTGGTCATGGTGACCAGGCTGCGGCGCCGCCGCCGGCCGGGGCAGGCCGCGGTGCGCCTGGGAGCAGCGCACCCACGACGGGTCCCGCCCCGGCCGCCTACCCTCGCCGCATGGCTGCCTCCCCGCTCGGCGACTACCTGCGCGGCCGCCGCGCCGCCGTCCGGCCCGCCGACGTCGACCTGCCCGGCCACGGTCCCCGGCGGGTGCCGGGTCTGCGCCGCGAGGAGGTCGCGGTGCTCGCCGGGGTCAGCGCCGACTACTACGTGCGCCTGGAGCAGGGGCGTGAGCGCTCCCCGTCGGCGCAGGTGCTCGACGCGCTGGCGGACGCCCTCGCCCTGGACGACGACGGGCGCCGGCACCTGTTCCGGCTCGCCGGGCTGGCCCCGCGCCCGGCGGCTCCGGCGCCCGAGCGGGCCGACCCGGCGCTGCTGCAGCTGCTGGACTCCTGGCCGGCCACGCCCGCCCTCCTGCTCGGGCGCGCCTACGACGTGCTGGCCGCCAACCGGCTCGGCTCGGCGCTGTTCAGCGGTTCCCCGCACTCGGGCAACCTGGTCGTGGACGTGTTCCTCGACCCGGCGGCCCGCACGTTCTACGCCGACTGGCCGGCCGCGGCCGCGAGCACCGTCGCCGGCCTGCGGCTGCTGGAGGGCGTCCCGGGCGGTGACCCCCGCGCCCGGGAGCTGGTGCGCCGGCTGCTGCGGGAGAGCGCCGAGTTCGCCGAGCTGTGGGCCCGCAACGAGGCCCGCGGCAAGTCCGCCGGGGCCAAGGGGTTCGTGCACCCGCAGGTGGGGCCGCTCACCCTGCACGCGCAGACCTTCGACGTGCGTTCCGCGCCCGGCCAGCAGCTCGTGGTCTACCACGCCGAACCCGGCAGCGTCAGCGCCCAGTCGCTGGCGCTGCTGGGCAGCCTGGCGGTCACGCCGTAGCGGCGGGCGCCACCGCCCGCCCGCACCCTCAGGCGACCCCGGCCGCCACGGCGTGCAGGTCCCGCACCCGGACGTCCACGGTGTCCAGCCGCACCGTGGTGATCGACGCGGGCGGCAGCGGTTCCCAACCCGTGGTGTCGATGCCCGCGGAGGTGAACACCACCGCCCCGTCCGGCCGGCGCAGCCAGCTCATCCGGTAGTAGCCCTCGGCGTGGTCGCGGGGCAGGTCCGCCGGCGCCAGGCCGCTCGCGCACAGGTCCGCCAGGGGGACGGGTGAGCGTTCGCTGGAGTGCACGACGACCAGCTCGCCGGCGCTCAGCAGGACGGCGTTGAGGCTGGCGCCCGGGAACGCCTCGCGCAGCCGGACCGTCGCGCGGGCCGCGGCCGTCGTCAGGTCCGCGCCCTCGTCGGCGTACCGGCGCACCAGCGCGAAGATCCGCTCGCTGTCGGTGCTGCCGCGCGCGTCCGCCAGGTGCCGCTCGCCGACCACCGCCTCCAGCACCGGCACCGACGGCACCGAGCCGTTGTGGGCGAAGGCGACCCCGCCGTGCAGGAACGGGTGGCTGTTGTCGTGCGCGACCGTCATGCCCGGCGTCGCCAGCCGCAGGTGCACCAGCCGTGCGGTGCTGGGCTGCTCCGTCAACGCCGCCGCCCCGCGGCGCGAGCGCTGCACCGGCAGCGCGTCGCGCACCCGCCGGACCTCGCGGGCCTCGTCGACCCACGCCGTGCCCCACCCGTCGGCGTGCAGGCGCGACAGGGTGCGGAACGCCGCCAGCCGCTCGGTGCCGATGAGGTCCGCGATCGTGGTGGGGCCCGGAGCGGCGAAGGCGAGGAGCCGGCACACGAGGACCTCCAGGGAGCGAGCGGACTGACCCGGGTCATCGGCGCGCCGCGGCGGCGGCTGAACCACCTCAGAGCCGAACGGTGCCCTCCACGCACGTCGTGCTGTCCCCGCCCACCCACACCCCGCCGTCGACGGTGCGCACCCGCACCACCCCGGCCCGGCCCACCCGGGCACCCTGCGTGGCCGTGTAGTCCGGCGGCAGCGCCCCGCTGCCCGTGAGCCACTGGGCGATGCCGGCGTTGAGGCTGCCGGTCACCGGGTCCTCCGGCACCCCCATCCCCGGCACGAACGCGCGCACCTCCACGGCGTGCTCCGAGCCGGCCGGGTGGGCGCCGACCACCCCCAGCGGCAGGTCGCCGAGGGCGGCCGCGTCGACCTCCACGTCCAGCACCGCCCGCGCCGACGCCAGCTGCACCGCCGCCCACCCGGGGCCGTTGTCCACCCACCGGTGGTCCACGACCTCCTCGCGCGCGACGCCCAGCGCCCGCACCGCCCGTTCCAGGACCTCCTCCTCCAGCGGCCCGGTGCGCAGCAGCGGCGGCGCCGCGAAGCACAGCGCGCTCCCGTCGCGGCGCACCGGCACGAGCCCGGCGCCGCACTCCTGCACCACCACGTCCCCGCCGCGGGGGCGCCCGCCGGCCCCCAGCCACGCGTGCGCGGACCCCAGGGTGGGGTGCCCGGCGAACGGCAGTTCCCCGCCGGGGGTGAAGATCCGCAGCCGGTAGTCCGCACCGGGGTCGGTCGGCGGCAGCACGAACGTCGTCTCCGACAGGTTCGTCCACGCCGCGAACCGCTGCATCCCCTCCGCGTCCATCCCCTCCGCGTCCAGCACCACCGCCACCGGGTTGCCCCGGTACGGCGCTGCGGAGAAGACGTCGACCTGCGCGAACGGGCGGGGGCGGGGCACGGGGTTCCTCCTGGGGGGCTGCGCGGTACGGGCTGACAGGATGGCCCGGTGGCGGGCAGCGAGGAGGAGGGCGCGCCGGAGCGCGTCGTGGGCGTCGGCCCCTGGCGGGGCCCGTGGCCCGAGGACCCCCGCTACGACCCCGAGCTGCTGCGCGAGGGCGACCGCCGCAACGTCGTGGACGCCTACCGGTACTGGTCCAACGCCGCGATCGTCGCCGACCTCGACACGCGCCGGCACCCCCTGCACGTCGCGGTGGAGAACTGGCAGCACGACGCGAACATCGGCTCGGTGGTGCGCACCGCCAACGCGGTCAACGCGGCGGGCGCGCACGTCGTGGGGCACAAGCGCTGGAACCGCCGCGGCGCCATGGTCACCGACCGGTACCTGTCCGTGCACCACCACGCCGACGTGGCGGCGCTCGCCGACTGGGCCGCCGGGCGGGGCCTGCCCCTGGTGGGCGTCGACAACGTCGACGGCTCGGTGCCGCTGGAGACGTACGACCTGCCGCGCGCGTGCGTGCTGCTGTTCGGGCAGGAGGGGCCGGGGCTGACGGACGAGGCGGTGGCGCGCTGCACGGACGTGCTGGCGATCGCCCAGTTCGGCTCGACCCGCTCGATCAACGTCGGCGCCGCGGCCGCGGTGGCGATGCACGCCTGGGTGAGGCGCCACGTCTTCGGCCAGCACCCCTGACCTCCGCTGGAGGGGGTGCGGTGGCGGGGCGCCGCCGGCCGCCGAGGGCCGCCGGCCCCGCGACGGTTCCCGGTCGCGGCACCGGCTCTGGCAGGATCCGCACCGGCCTCGACGTCGCGGCCGCACGCCGCTCCCGCACGAGAACGCCCGAGGTGCTCATGGCCACCCCCACCGAACCCGCCCAGCGCCGCTCAGCGCTGGACCGGTACTTCCGGATCGCTGAACGCGGCTCCACCGTCGCCCGCGAGGTCCGCGGCGGCCTGGCCACCTTCTTCACGATGGCCTACATCGTGGTGCTGAACCCGCTGATCATCGGCACCCAGCCCGACAGCACCGGCTCCTTCCTCGGCGGCGGTGACGCCCCGGACCTCGCGGCGGTCGCCGCGGCCACCGCGCTCGTCGCCGGCGTGATGACGATCCTCATGGGTGTCGTCGCCAACTACCCGCTGGCGCTGGCCACCGGCCTGGGCCTGAACGCGTTCGTCGCCTTCGGCGTCGCCGCGCTGCCGGGGATGACGTGGGCGGACGCGATGGGCCTGGTGGTCCTGGAGGGCCTGATCATCCTGGTCCTCGTCCTGACCGGTTTCCGCGAGGCCGTCTTCCACGCCGTGCCGGCGCAGCTGAAGACCGCCATCAGCGTCGGCATCGGCCTGTTCATCACCATCGTCGGCCTCGTCGACGCCGGTTTCGTGCGCTCCGGCAGCGGCACCCCCCTGGAGCTGGGCATCGGCGGCTTCCTCAACGGCTGGCCCACGCTCGTCTTCGTCGTGGGCCTCCTGCTGATGATCGTGCTCATGGCGCGCGGGGTGCGCGGGGCCATCCTCGGCGGCATCGTCGCCGCCACCGTGCTCGCCGTCGTCGTCGAGGCGATCGCCCAGCTGGGGTCGCGCACCGGCGCCGACGGCGAGGTGCGCGACCCGCGCGCCTGGGGCTTGAACGTGCCCGCGCTGCCGAGCTCCTGGGTCGACACCCCGGACTTCTCGCTGCTCGGGCAGTTCAGCCTGCTCGGCTCGTTCGAGCGCATCGGTGTCGTCAGCGTCGTCCTGCTCGTCTTCACGCTCCTGCTGGCCGACTTCTTCGACACGATGGGGACGATGGTCGCCATCGGCAAGGAGGGCGACCTGCTGGACGCCGAGGGCAACCCGCCGGGCACGCGGCGCATCCTCGTCGTGGACTCGATCGCGGCCGCCGCCGGTGGCGCCGCCGGTGTCTCCAGCAACACCAGCTACATCGAGTCGGCCACCGGCGTGGGGGAGGGTGCGCGCACCGGCCTGGCCAGCGTCGTCACCGGGGTGGCGTTCCTGCTGACGACCTTCCTGGCGCCGGTCGTGGCGATCGTGCCCTACGAGGCCGCCACGCCCGCCCTCGTCGTCGTCGGGTTCCTGATGATGACGCAGGTCAAGGGCATCGACTGGGACGACGTGGAGATCGCGCTGCCCGCGTTCCTGACGATCGTGCTGATGCCGTTCACCTACTCGATCAGCGCCGGCATCGGCGCGGGCTTCGTGGCGCACGTCGTGCTGAAGGTCGCGCGCGGCAAGGCCCGCCAGGTGCACCCGCTGATGTGGGTCACGGCCGCCCTGTTCGTCCTCTACTTCGCGATCGACCCCGTCAAGGAGGCGTTCGGCGTCGCCTGACCCCGTCCCGCCGGCGCTCACCACACGTCGCCGCAGCGCCAGTCGCACAGCAGCCGGGCGGTGACGTCCAGCGCGCCGGCGGGGTCGTGGACGTGGACGCCGCCGTCGTCGTCGGGCGTGGCGCGCACCCCCTCGGGGGTCATCACGCCCGTCGGGCCGCTCCACACCCGCCAGCCGCGCGAGCGGTACAGCCGCGCGCCCTCGTCGGAGGCGCCCAGGAACGTCGCCTCGTGGGCCCGGCCGGCGAGGTCCTCCACGACGCCCGTCAGCGCCGCGCCGAGCCCGCGCCGGCGCTCGCCGGGAGCCACCGCGACCGCCTCCACGTAGCCCGCGCGCAACGGGCGGTCCCCGGCGACGAGGTGGCGCTGCACCAGCGCGGCGTGCCCGGCCAGGCGCCCGTCGCGGTGGGCCAGCACGTGCAGGCCGCCGAGGGCGTGGTCGAGGTCGGTGTCGTCGACGTCGCCGGCGAAGGCGTCGTCGAGCAGGAACCGCACCTCGCGCAACCGCCGCGGTCCCAGGTCGGCGGTGTGCACGACGGTCAGGTCCCACGGGGTGTCCACCGCACCAGCCTGCCGCCCCGCCCGGACGCGCGGAACCCCCCGGCGCGGTGCGCGCCGGGGGGTTCCGCGGAGGTGCGGGCCCGTCAGGGCAGGGTCAGCACCATGCCGACCTCGATGCGGGCCGGGTCGTCGCCGATGACCGCGCGGTTGGCGTTCCACAGGTTCGCGTAGCCGCCGGCCACGCCGTTGTTCACCGCGATGCGGTACAGGGTGTCGCCGGGCTGCACGGTGTAGGTGCGCGCGGCCGGAGCGGGCGCCGGGGCGGCGGCGACGGCGACGGGCTCGGGGGCCGGTGCCGGGGCGGGCGCGGGAGCCGGGGCGGGCGCGGGGTTCAGCAGCGCCTGCTCCGCGCCGGCCGGGTCCGCGGCACCGCTCAGGCCCAGGCGGCGGGAGCACGAGGGCCAGGCGCCCCAGCCCTGCCCGGCGAGGACGCGCTCGGCGACGACGATCTGCTGCTCGCGGCTGGCCAGGTCGGCGCGGGGGGCGTACTGCCCGCCGCCGAAGCCGGTCCACGTGCTGGGGCTGAACTGCAGCCCGCCGTAGTAGCCGTTGCCGGTGTTGATGTGCCAGTTGCCGCTGGACTCGCACTGGGCGAGGCGGTCCCACTCCGACACCGGGGCCGCGGAGGCACCGGGAGCGGGGGCGAGGATCGCGGCACCGGCCGCACCGGCGGCGGCTGCGGCGAGCAGACCACGGCGCACGGCACCCGAGCGCTGCTGCTGCTCGGTGCGGTGGCCGGCGGGCGTGCGGGGACGACGGAAGGACAACGCGGGCATCGAGACCTCCAACGCCTGCGAGGTGAGCTGTCGGGTTCGGGTCGAAGGTTGTTGACCCGGCCGCCCGTGGGCGGCTTCACCCCGAGGACCCCCGACCGCGCGGGGCGCGGCGGACGTCCGAGGAACCATGGGTCCCCCGCTCCTGCCCGTTGATCACTGTTCCGGCGCGGGGCGGGCAGGACTCGGCGTGTCCTCGCGACGGGCCCCCGAAAGGACTCGGGAACCTGCCGACCGTAACAAGACGGAGGCTCCGCGTACACCGGCGCGTCGACCGGGCGTCCCCCGCCGGCCCACCGTCCCGCGGGTCAGGGGGTCTGCGTGTGACGCACCTCACGCTCACGACCCCTCGAGGAGGGGCCTCGGCCCGCCGACGGGTCAGCTGTTGGCGAGCAGCTTCGCCACGGCCTCCTCGACGCGCGGCGTGAAGTCACCGGCGCGCTCCCCGGGCCGGCCGTACAGCGGCTCGCCGAACGTCACGCTGATGCGCGGGCGCCCCTTGGAGGGCCAGTTCTGCCGCGGCGGCATGGCCTCGTACGTGCCGCGCAGCGCCACCGGCACCACCGGCACCCCCGCCTCCAGCGCCAGGTACGCCGCACCCTTCTTGAACGGGCGCATCTGGCCCGTGTAGCTGCGCCCGCCCTCCGGGAAGATCACCAGGCTCCAGCCGTCGGCCAGCAGCTTCGAGGAGGCGTTCGCCCCCGGCCCGCCGCGCCGGTCCAGCGGGAACGTGCCGATCACCAGGCCGGAGGGGGCCGAGCGCCACCACACGTCGAAGAAGTAGTCCGCGGCGGCCGCGACGGCCACCCGCCGGCGCCGCCGTGGCCCCAGCGCGTCCAGCAGCACCGGCGTGTCCAGGTGCGAGGAGTGGTTCGCCACAATCACGGCGGGACCGCCGATGCCGTCGAGGACCTCCACGCCGTGCACCTCGATGCGCAGCTCCGCCCGCATCAGCGGCGTCAGCAGGACCCGCTGCAGGCCCGCGCGCACGGCCGACGCCGGCCGCGAGCGCACCCAGTCGTTGCGGTGCACCTTGCGGGGACCACCCCCGCCCGGAGCGCCGCCCGAGGCGGCCGAGGCGGCCGCGCGGCGGCGGGCCGTCGGGAAGGCCCGCGCCAGGCGGCCCAGGCCGTCCTCACCCATCAGGACGATCATGCGGTGACCTCCTCGCGCACGGCTCCGGGCGCGTTCGGCGTTCGTGACGGGCGCACGACGTCATCCTCCCACGCCCCGCCCGCGCCGCCCGGTGACCTCAGTCCGTGCCGGCCAGGACCTGCTGCGGCACCCGCAGCCGGCGGGCGGGGGAGGAGACCGCCCAGTCCGCCACCGGCCAGCGGGCGGCGCGCGCGGCCCGGAACAGCGACACGTCGGGGGAGACGGCCGTGGGGTTGCCCACCGAGCGCAGCAGCGGCAGGTCCGGGTGGGAGTCGGCGTAGGCGTAGCTGGCGGACAGGTCCGCCCCCACCACCTCGGCGTAGCGGCGCAGCCACGCCGCGCGCGCCTCGCCCACCACGGGCGGGGAGGTCAGGAACCCGGTGGCGCGCCGGTGCCCGTCCGGACCGGTCTCCTCCTCCAGGCCGGTGCACACGACCTCGTCGAACAACCCCGCCAGCGGGCGGGTCACCTGGCGCACGTCACCGGTCATGAGGACGGTGCGGTGCCCGGCGTCGCGGTGCGCCTGGATGCGGCGCAGGGCGTCCGAGGACACCTGCTGCAGGAAGCGCGGCGCGAACACGTCGTCCACGTGCGCCTCGAGCGCGTCGAGGTCCACGCCGGCGTAGCCGCGGAACAGCGAGCGCAGGAAGCTGCCGCGGTCGCGGCGCTCGGCGGCGATCCACCCCGGCAGGTTGCGCACCACGCGGGCGAACTCCGCCACCCGCGCCGGCGCGTCCATCTGCGACAGGCGCAGCGTCAGGTAGGTGTCCACCACGGTGCCCGGCAGCAGCGTCCCGGCCAGGTCGAAGACCGCCAGGACCGGTGCGGCGCCCTCGGCGACCGGCTTCAGCTCGCGGGGCCCGCCGCCGGCCTCCGCGGCCTTGCGGCGCCGGCGGATCTCCTCGTACTTGCGCATCTGCCCCGTCACGCTCGGGCAGTGCGTGTCGCGCCAGTACGCCTTCCAGTCCACCACGGCCGTGTCGAAGCCCCACAGCTCCACGTCGGCCGGGTCCAGCGAGCGGTGCAGGGCCAGGGTGTTGTCGTCGACGAAGCGCAGCTCCGCCTCGGTGTACGCCTTGTACAGGTCCATGTAGCGGCGGGCGAACTCCACCTGCCGGCGGGCGCCGTCGAGCTTGCGCGAGGCCCGGCGCACCCGCTCCGAGCGCGGGGCCAGCATCAGCGCGCGGTTGCCCACGCCGGTCAGCAGCTCGCCGGTGCGGACCTTGCGCTCCACGGCGTTCTGCCCCGGGAAGCTCCAGGTCGGCATGACCTCGGGGGAGGAGTCGAAGGGGTGCTCGACGAAGTAGGCCCGGACGTGCTCGTACAGGCCGCGGAACGTGATCGGGTTCCGGTTCCCGGAGGAGACGTGGTAATACGCCGGCTGCGACAGCGGCGGCGGCGTCGCGGCGGCCTTGAGGATCGCGTTGACCACGTGGTCGATCGGCACGACGTCCAGCACCGAGTCGGGGGCGGCGGGGAACTCGGTCAGCTCGCCCTTGCCGTACGCCAGGATGATCGGCTCGGCCATCTTGAAGCCCTCGATCCAGCCCGGGTGCGGGTGGACCAGCGCCGACTCCACGATGCTGGGGCGCAGGATCGTGGTCGGCACCGCCGGGGCGGCGACCTCCTCCACGAACCGCTCACCCATCGCCTTGGTGAACGTGTAGCAGTCCGTCCAGCCCAGGGTGCGGGCGCGCTCCTTGCCGGCGGCCTTCTGCTGCTCGGTCACCCACTCCACGCGGCGGCGCTCGGCGTCGGCGGCCACCGTCAGCGGCCCGGCGCGGCCGTGGTCGCGCTCGGCGGCGCGCAGGAAGCCGCGCAGCCGCGCGTCCAGCCGCGAGTCCTCCTCGATGCGGGCGGCCAGCCGCAGCCCGGCGTCCAGCTCGGTGCGCCAGTCCACGGAGTGGTCCACGGCGCGCTCGGGCACCTCACCGCGGCGCCGGCCGCCCACGTAGGCGGTGGACACGTGCACGTAGTGGACGGGCGCCTCGGGCCTGCTGACGGCCAGGGTGCGCTCCACGAGGTTGCGCGTGCCCACCACGTTCGTGGTGAAGGCGTCCTGGATCAGCGGGTCGAAGGAGACGTCGCCGGCGCAGTGCACCACCACGTCCAGGTCGCCGGGCAGCTCCGGCACCGCCGCCAGGTCGCCCTCCAGGACGCTCACCCGAGTCTTCAGCAGGTCGTCGGGGTCACCGGCCGCGGCGAAGATCTTCTTGCGCAGCAGCGAGCGCATCCGGTCCTCGCCGCTCTGACCCGGCTTGGGCCGCACCAGCGCGACCACGGAGGCGCCGGGGACGTCGACGAGGACGCGCTGCAGCAGCGCCTCGCCGATGAAGCCGGTGACACCGGTCAGGAGGAGGCGCTTGCCGTCGAGCTGGTCAGCCAATCGCACCGGGCGATCCTGCCACGACCGCGGACCCCGCACGGACCCCGCGGACCGGCGCGCGGTGCCGGTGCGGGGACCGCGGCCACTCCCGCACCAGGACCGCACCCGGGGCTCAAGCCCCGGGTGGGCGCCTACGCGCTGCACGAGGTCGTCGGGCAGCCGCACAACCTCATCCGCCACCCCGAGATGCCCCGCGCCGTCTTCGAGCTGCTGCGGGACACCGTCGGCTCCGGCCAGGAGCTGTTCGCCCACGTCAACAACCCGGCCGGCGACGGCGCGAACCACTGGGTGCTGGCGCACGTCACCCCCTTCGACGCGGGCGGGAACGTCGTCGGCCACCGCTCCGACCGCCGCCGCCCCGCCCGTGCGGGCGTGGAGGCGGTCGAACCGCTGTACCGGGACCTGCTGGCCGAGGAGGCGCGCGCCGGTTCCGGCCGCTCCGCTGCCGCCGGGCAGGCCGAGCTGGACCTGCACCGGGCCTTCGTCGCCCGCGTCGCCGAGGTGTGCGACGCGATCGCGGCCGGCGACTTCGAGCGGTGCGTCCCCGGCGTCCCCGGCGTCCCCGGCGTCGAGGCCGTCCCCGAGCTGCTCGCCGCTCAGCACAGCGTCGACCGCGCCGTCGACGCCTCCGGCGCCTTCGTGCGCGAGGCCGGCGCCGTGCTGACGGCCGCGGCGGGCGGTCGGCACCACCGCCGCTACCTGCTGGCGGGTCCGCGGGGCGGCTTCCGCCAGGTCGCCGCGCGCATCGACGAGGCGCGAGGGCGCACGGAGGAGGCCGCGGACGGTGCCGCGGCGACGCGGGGGAGCCGGCGGCGGCTGGCCGACACCTTCGAGGCCGACGTCCTCGGCGTGGCGGAGCAGGTGGCGACCGCCTCGACGGGACTCAGCGCCTCGGCGCAGGGCCTCGCCCCGGCCGCGTCGGCCGCCAGCGTGGAGGCCGAGCAGGCCTCCGGCACCGTGCAGGCGCTGACGCTGGCCTCGGAGGAGATCCAGCGGGTCACCGGCATCCGGGCGCAGGCGCAGGGCGCCGTGCGGGCGATCAGCGGCATCAGCTCCACCGTCGCCGAGGTGAACGGCCTCGGGGACGGCGTGCGCGCGGCCGTGGACGGCGGCGGCGACTGGAGCGGCGCCCAGGACGTCACGGGCCTGTCGCGCCTGGCCGAGGAGCTGCGCGTGAGGATCGACGGGTTCCTGTCCAGCCTGCGCGCCCGACCCCCCGCCCCTCCTCCTCGACCATCGAGGGGGAGGGGCGGGGAACGGTGGGCGCGCCGAGGTGACAGGGCCTGCGCTCGCGGTGATGATCGGGCGGCAACCACCCGGACGTCCCGCGAGGAGGCGGTCGTGCCCACCGCTGTGCCCACCCCGAACGGCAGCGGCACCCGCCGCCGGCCCACCGTCCGCTCGGTCGTCGTCTGGACCCTCGTGGCGCTCGTCGGCGCCGTCGCCTGGACGGTGCTCGCGCTGGCGCGCGGGGAGTCCGTCAACGCCCTGTGGATCCTGTTCGCCGCGCTGGCCTCCTACGCCATCGCCTACCGGTTCTACGCCCGCTTCATCACCTACCGGGTGCTGCGCGCCGACGACTCGCGCGCCACTCCCGCCGAGCGCCTGCACAACGGCGTCGACTACGAGGTCACCGACCGGCGCGTCCTGTTCGGGCACCACTTCGCCGCCATCGCCGGCGCCGGTCCCCTCGTCGGGCCGGTGCTCGCGGCGCAGATGGGCTACCTGCCCGGGACGATCTGGATCGTCGTCGGGGTGATCTTCGCCGGTGCCGTGCAGGACCTGACGGTGCTGTTCTTCTCGATGCGCCGCGACGGCAAGAGCCTGGGGCAGATGGTGCGCGAGGAGATCGGCCCGGTCGGTGGTGCAGCCGCGCTCGTGGCGGTGTTCGCCATCATGATCATCATCCTGGCGGTGCTGGCGCTCATCGTCGTCAACGCCCTGGCGGAGTCGCCGTGGGGCGTGTTCTCCATCGCCCTGACGATCCCCATCGCCCTGTTCATGGGCGTGTACCTGCGCTACCTGCGGCCCGGCCGGGTGCTGGAGGCCACCGGCATCGGCGTGGTGCTGCTGCTGGCCGCCATCGTCGGCGGCGGCTACGTCGAGCAGCTGGGGATCTCCGACAGCCTGACGCTGTCGAAGGAGACGCTCGTGCTGGCGCTCGTCGTGTACGGGTTCGTCGCCTCGGTGCTGCCGGTGTGGCTGCTGCTGACCCCGCGCGACTACCTGTCGACGTTCATGAAGGTCGGCGTCATCGTGCTGCTGGCCGTCAGCCTGCTGATCGCCCGCCCGGTCCTCGCCAACGACGCCGTGACGACGTTCGCCCGCGAGGGGAACGGCCCGGTGTTCGCCGGCTCGCTGTTCCCGTTCGTGTTCATCACCATCGCCTGCGGCGCGCTGTCCGGCTTCCACGCCCTGATCGCCTCCGGCACCACGCCGAAGATGATCGCCAAGGAGCGGCAGGTCCGCCTCATCGGCTACGGCGGCATGCTCATGGAGAGCTTCGTCGCCATCAGCGCGCTCATCGCCGCCTCCGTCATCGACCAGGGCGTCTACTTCGCGATGAACTCCCCGGCCGGCGCCACCGGTGGCACCGCCGAGTCCGCCTCGCAGTTCCTCGCCGGCATCGGCATCAGCACGCCGCCCGAGACGCTGACCGCCACCTCCCAGGCCGTGGAGGAGGAGATCATCTCGCGCACCGGCGGCGCCCCGACCCTCGCGCTGGGCATCTCGCAGATCTTCCACAGCGCGTTCGGCGGCGGCCTGCAGGCGTTCTGGTACCACTTCGCGATCATGTTCGAGGCGCTGTTCATCCTCACCGCCGTCGACGCCGGCACCCGCGTGGGCCGGTTCATGCTGCAGGACACGGTCGGCAACCTGTGGAAGAGGTTCGGCGACCTGTCGTGGCGGCCGGGCAACCTCATCGCCAGCGCCGTCGTCGTCGGCGCCTGGGGGTACTTCCTGTACGCGGGGGTCACCGACCCCCTCGGCGGCATCAACCAGCTGTTCCCGCTGTTCGGCATCGCCAACCAGTTGCTGGCGGCGATCGCCCTGACCCTGGCGACGACCCTGCTCGTCAAGCACGGCCGCGCCCGCTACGCCTGGGTGCCCGGCGTGCCGCTCGTGTGGGACCTCGTGGTCACCATGACGGCGAGCTGGCAGAAGGTCTTCTCCGGCAACCCGGCCATCGGCTACTTCGCCCAGGCCGCGAACTACCGCGAAGCCCTCGACGACGGGCGGGTGCTGGGTGCGGCGCAGGACGCCGACCAGATGCAGCAGGTCGTCACGAACTCCACCGTCAACGGAGTCCTCCAGTCGGTGTTCGCGCTGCTGGTGGTCGTCGTGGCCGTCAACGCCGCCGTCGTCGTGGCCCGCGCCCTGCGCGCCGGTCAGCTGCCGACGACGGAGGTGCCGGCCGTGCCCTCCCGCCTGCACGAGCCGGCCGGCCTGTTCGCCACCGCCGAGGAGCAGCGCGAGCTGGCCGCGGCCCGGCGCGAGGAGGGGGCGCTGCGGTGAGGCGACTGCTGGGCGGGCTGCGCTGGTACCTGCGCGAGGTCGACGGCCGCGCCCGCTGGGAGCGGTACCTGGCCGGGTGCGCCGAGCACGGGCACCCGCCGCTGACCCGCCGCGAGTTCGAGCGACGCCGCGCCGACGCCCGCGCCGGAGCGGTCTCCTCCCGCTGCTGCTGAGCGGTCCTGGGAGACTGCCCCCGTGGTGGACATGGGTCGCGAGGAGTTCGAGGACGCCGTCGCCGACGCCCTCGACGAGATCCCCGAGGAGCTGGCCCGCGCCATGAGCAACGTCGTGGTGCTCGTGGAGGACGACCCGCCCGAGGGGCTGCCGCCCGACCTGCTCGGGCTGTACGAGGGCACCCCGCTGACCGAGCGCGGCACCTGGTGGGCGGCCGGTGCCCTGCCGGACCGCATCACCGTGTTCCGCCGGCCCACCCTCGCCGTCTGCGGCGACCGTGAGCAGGTGGTCGCGGAGGTGCGCGTCACCGTCGTGCACGAGGTCGCCCACCACTTCGGCATCGACGACGCACGCCTGCACGAGCTCGGCTGGGCGTGAGGCGCGGCGGCTCACCGGCCCACGGCCCCCGCGACCCGGTCGGCGGGGGCGGGGGCGGTGGCGTCAGTAGCGGAAGCCGCTGACCAGCTGGTGCAGGGCGGCGGCGGCCTGCGAGACCTCCTGGGCGCTCGTGGCGGTGTGCCCGGCGCCGACGGTGGTCTCGGTGGCGGTGGCCGCGATGCCGGAGATGTTGGCGGAGATCTCCTGGCTGCCGCTGGAGACCTCGGTGACGTTGCGCACCATCTCCGAGGTGGTGGCGGACTGCTCCTCCACGGCCGCGGCGATGGTCGACTGCAGGGCGTCGATGCGCGCGATGACCTCGCTGATGCCGGCGATGGCGCCTGCGGCGGCCGAGGCGTCGGCCTGGGTGGCGCTGACCCGGCCGGTGATCTCCTCGGTGGCGCGCGCGGTCTGCTGCGCCAGCTCCTTGACCTCGCCGGCCACGACGGCGAAGCCCTTGCCCATCTCCCCGGCGCGGGCGGCCTCGATGGTGGCGTTCAGCGCCAGCAGGTTCGTCTGCTCGGCGATGGAGGTGATCAGCTTGACGACCTCGCCGATCTCGCGGGAGGAGGCGGACAGGCGCTCCAGGGTGGCCGAGGCGTCGGCGGCGGAGGTCACCGCGGCGCTGGCGACCTGCGAGGCCTCGGCGGTGGAGGAGGCGATCTCGCGGATCGCGGCGCTCATCTGCTCGCCCGCGGCGGCGACCGTGGCGATGGAGACGGAGATCTCCTCGGTGGCCGTCGAGACCACCTGCGACTGCTGCGCGGACTCCTCTGCACCGGAGGACAGCTGCGTGGCCACGGCGTTGAGCTCCTCGGAGGAGGACGCCAGGGTGGTGGCGTTGCCCACCACCTGGCCCATCACCTCGCCCAGGCGTGCGGTGGAGCGGTCCAGCGCCTGCGCCATCACCCCGACCTCGTCGCGGCTGTCCAGGCCGACGCGCTGGTCCAGGCGCCCCTCGGCCAGGCCCTCCACGACCGCCACCACGCGCGCCAGCGGGCGCGAGACGCTGCGGGCGATCACGACGGCGATGCTCACCGCCAGGGCCAGCGCCAGGGCGGTGGTGGTGGTGATCAGGGTCAGCGCCGCGTCGTAGGCCTGCTGGCCCTCCTCCGAGCGGGCGGCGGCCGCGACCTCCTCCCGCTCCTGCATGGCGTTCATCTCGGCGTTGATCTGCTCGCTGAGCGGCGTCGCGGTCTCAGCGCGCTGGGCGATGAACGTGGCCAGGTCGCCGGCCGCCGCCACGGGGACGAGGTCGTCGCGGGCGACGCGCCAGTCGGCCAGGTGGGTCTCGAAGGCGCGCAGCTGCTCGGCGCTCTGCACCGGCTCGGTGCCCAGGTACTCCGTCCACGCGGCGTCCAGGACGTCGTCGTTGCCGGCCATCCGGTCGGTGATCCTGGCCCGGCCGGCGGCGTCGACCTGCAGGGCCAGGTCGGCGAGGTCCTTGGCGGCGATGTTGAAGCCGTTCTGCGTCATGTCCAGGGCGTGCACGGAGACCACGCCCTCGGCGTACATCGCCTCCAGCCGGTCCTGCGCGCTGCGCAGCTGCACCACGCCGACGACGCCGACGGTCAGCAGCAGCGCGGCCACCACGCCGAAGCCGGCGAACAACTTGGCGGCGACCCTCAGGTCACGCAGGTACCTCATGATCAATGTCCCGTTCCACGTCGGGCCACGCCCCACGGGCACCCGCCCGCAGCGGGTGGCTGCCGGTTCAACCGCTTCGCTGTCCCGGGGGTCCATCGACACGTCGCCGCCCCCGCTTGAGCCCCGGGGCGACCTCCGCGCCGCCCCTGCACCCGACCCGGGGCGCGGCTCGTCGCGCCGGAGCGCGGTCAGCCCCCCGCGGTGCTGGGCGCGGCGACGGCGAGCTCCACCTGCTCGGCGCTCACCGGCCGGGCGTACAGGTACCCCTGGGCCAGTCCGCAGTTCAGCGCGCGCAGCGTCCCCGCCTGCTGCTCGGTCTCGACGCCCTCGGCGATGACGTCCAGGCCGAGGCTGCGGGCCAGCTCCACGATGGTCGCCACCAGCGTGGTCGCCGACCCGCCGCCGGTGAGGTCGCCGACGAAGGACCGGTCGATCTTGACGATGTCCACCGGCAGCCGGCGCAGGTACGACAGGCTGGAGTAGCCGGTGCCGAAGTCGTCGATGGCGATGCGCACGCCCAGCTCGCGCAGCCGCTCCAGCCGCGCGGCGGTGCCGGCGAAGTCGTCCACCAGCAGGCTCTCGGTGATCTCCAGGGTGAGCTGGCGCGCCGGCAGGCCCGAATCGCGCAGCGCGCCGGCGACCACGTCGACGACCTCGTCGTCGGCGAGCTGGAGCGCGGACAGGTTCACGCCGACGGTGAGCGGGCGCCCGTGGCTGCGCGACCACCGCGCCACCTGGTGCACGGCCGTGCGCAGCACCCACGCGCCGATGGCGACGATGTGGCCGCTGCTCTCGGCCAGCGGCACGAACTCCAGCGGCGGCACCGTGCCCCGCACGGGGTGGTGCCAGCGCAGCAGCGCCTCGAAACCCTCCGTCGCCCCACCGGCCAGCTCCACCGTGGCCTGGTAGTGCACCTGCAGCTCACCGCGCTCCACCACGCCGTTCAGGTCCTCCAGCAGGTGCGCGCGCTCGGCGGCCGCCCGCCCCATCGTCGCCGCGTAGGTGACGGCGCGGTCGCCACCGCGCTCCTTGGCCCGCTGCAGCGCCAGGTCGGCGTTGCGCAGCAGCTGCGCGGTGCCGCCCTCGGGGCACTGCTGCGCGCCGATGGTGGTGCGGTCCGCGACCCCCGCGCTGGCCTGCACGGTCAGCTCCTGACCGCCGATCGACAGCGGCTCGCGCACGACGGTGAGGAAACGCTCGGCGGCACGGGTGGCGTTCGCGCCGTCCGTGCCGGCCAGGACCACGGCGAAGGAGTCGCCGTCCAGGCGCCCCACGCGGTCGCCGGCGCGGGCGTCGCAGCGGAGCCGCCGGGCGACGGCCCGCAGGACCTCGTCGCCGGCGGCGCTGCCGCGCGCGTCGTTGACGCTCTTGAACCCGTCCAGGTCCAGCAGCACCACCGCCGTCGGCCCGCCGTCGGCCAGCGCCCGGTCGAGGACCTCACCGAGCTGGGTGCGGTTGGCCAGGCCCGTCAGCGCGTCGTGCAGGCCCTGCTGCTCGTTGAGCCGCCAGGACGCCAGGTGCGCGCAGCTGGCGGCGAGGACGAAACCGGCGTGCAGCAGCGTCCACCGCCACGGGTGGGCCACCGCGTCGTGGTGGGCGTACACGCTGTGCGGGAAGAACGTGCCGAGCACCCCGTGGTGCAGCACGACGATGCCCAGGCCCACGCCGAAGGGCACCCAGTCCTGGTAGAGGGCGACGACGCCGACCATGACGAAGAAGTGGAAGTGCGCCTCGATGAGGCCGCCGGTGAGGTCCACGAGCACCGCCGACGTGGCGAACAGGCTGGCGGTGGCCGCCGCGGACCTGACCGCGCGGCTCCACCGCCGCGGCAGCGCGGCCGCGAGCGGCAGCACCGCCAGCGCCACGAGGGGCAGCACGTGCCCGGGCCGGTGGTCCAGCGCCAGGCCCAGGGGGAACATGGCCAGGGCCTGCGCCGCGGCCAGGGCCAGGATGGCGCGGTGCCGCGGTCCCCACACCCCGGCCGGCAGGCGGCGCCCCTCCGGCAGCAGCGCCGCCGCCGCCCGCAGTGCCCGCCGCACGGTCCACCTCACACCTCCCCGCGTCGGCCGCCGGGCCGGCGGGGTTGAGCGGGGGTGCCCCGGACGGCGGAATCGAGCGGCGGCGCGAGGGGTTGAGGAACGAGTGATCGTCGACCTCCTGAGCTTCGAGATGGCCCGCACGGATTTCGGCGAGCGCCGCTTCAGCGACGCCGCCACCGCTCTGGAACCGCTGCTGGAGCGCAACCCCGACGACCGTGCCCTGCGTGAGCTCCTGGCACGTTCCTACTTCGGCGCTGCGATGCTCGGCAAGGCGGAGGAGCAGGCCCGCGAACTGGTGCGCCGCGCACCCTCCGACGGGTACGCCCACCTGCTGCTGGCCCGCAGCCTGGAGCGGCAGAGCCGCACCGCCGAGGCGCGGGGACACCGCGTCATGGCGCACGTCCTGGGCGCCGACGGCTGACGCCCCCGGGCGCTCAGACCAGCGGCACCAGGTCGCGCACGGAGTCCACGACGCGGTCCGGGCGGAACGGGTACCGCTCCACCTGCTCCGCGCGCGTGGAACCCGTCAGCACCAGGAAGGTGCGCAGACCCGCCTCGATGCCGGCGACGACGTCGGTGTCCATGCGGTCGCCGACCATCGCCGTGGTCTCCGAGTGCGCGGAGATCCGGTTCATGGCGGAGCGGAACATCATCGGGTTCGGCTTGCCGACGAAGTACGGCTCGGCGCCGGTGGCCCGCGTGATGAGCGCGGCCACCGAGCCGGTCGCCGGCAGCGGCCCCTCCGCGGAGGGGCCGGTGGCGTCGGGGTTGGTGGCGATGAACCGCGCCCCGCCCTCGATGAGCCGGATCGCCCGCGTGATCGCCTCGAAGGAGTAGGTGCGGGTCTCGCCGAGCACCACGTAGTCCGGGGACGTGTCGGTGAGGATGAACCCCGCCTCGTGCAGCGCGGTGGTCAGGCCGGACTCGCCGATGACGTACGCCGAGCCGCGCGGCATCTGCCGGGCCAGGAAGTCCGCGGTCGCCAGCGCGGAGGTCCAGATGGACTCCTCCGGCACGCTGATGCCGCTGCGCGCCAGGCGGGCCGCCAGGTCGCGCGGGGTGAAGATGGAGTTGTTCGTCAGCACCAGGAACCGCCGGCCGGTGTCGGCCAGGCGCTGCAGGAACTCCGCCGCACCGGGCAGGGCGCGCTCCTCGTGGACGAGCACGCCGTCCATGTCGGTCAGCCAGCACTCGATGCCGCTGTCGGTGCCCGCGCCGGGCTGCACGTCCGGTGCGCCCCCCTCGGTGACCGCGTCCTCGCTCACGCCGCTCCTCCTCCGCTCCGGCACCGCCGGTGCTCCAGCTCAGTGGTCCAGCTCAGTGGTCCAGGCCCGCCAGCACGGTGGCCGTCCCGGACAGCCCCAGCCGGGTCGCGCCCGCGTCGAGCAGCGCCAGCGCGCTCGCGGTGTCGCGGATGCCGCCGCTGGCCTTGATGCCGAGGCGCCCGCCGACGGTGGCCGCCATGACCTGCACGGCGTGCACGCTCGCGCCGCCGGTGGAGTGGAACCCGGTGGACGTCTTGACGAAGTCGGCGCCGGCGGCCTCCGCGGCGCGGCACACCTCCACGAGCGCGTCGTCGGGCAGGGCCGCGGACTCCACGATGACCTTCAGCACGCCGGGGGCGGGCACGGCCGCCCGCACGGCGGCGATGTCGGCGCGCACGGCCTCGAACTCACCGGCCAGCGCCGCACCCACGTCGATCACCACGTCGACCTCGTGGGCTCCGTCGCGCACGGCCGCTGCGGCCTCGAACGCCTTCACCGCGCTGGTGTGCTTGCCGGACGGGAACCCGCACACGGTCGCCACGACGAGGCCCTCGACGGCCTCGCCGCGGGCGACGGTGAGCATCGGCGGGGACACGCAGATCGCCAGGACCCCCAGCTCGCGGGCGTCCGCGCACAGCGCGAGGACGTCGGCCGCGGTCGCCTCGGGCTTGAGCAGGGTGTGGTCGACGAGGCGGGCGACGTCGCGGCGGGTGCGGCCGGGGGGCGTGGCGGTGGTCACGGTGGCGAGTCTGCCACCGGCCCCGCCCGGCCCGCCCGGCGCGTCAGCCGGTGGTCGTGCCGCGCCCGTCGCCCCGGCTCCCGGTGCGGGCCCCCCGCAGCTCGGGCGCGGTGACGAGGCGGTCCCGCCCGCCGGTCTTGGCGGCGTACAGGGCCTCGTCGGCACGGCGCAGCACGGCGGCGGGCTCCTCGGTGCCGTCCCAGCGGGCCACGCCGATGGAGCAGGTCTGCCCGTGGGGGACCACGGAGCGCAAGGCGTCGACGCGCCGCAGGGTCCCGTCCCGCTCGCGCGAGAGCAGCAGGACCGCGAACTCCTCCCCGCCCCAGCGGGCCAGGAACCCCTCCCCGGCCAGGGCCTCGCCCCAGGCCGCGGTGGCGGACTTCAGCAGCTCGTCGCCGGCCTGGTGCCCGCGGGTGTCGTTGAAGGCCTTGAAGCGGTCCAGGTCCAGCAGCGCCACGTGCAGCTCCTCGCCGGTGCGGGCGGCCGTCGCGCAGGCGCGGGAGAGCTCGTGGTCCCAGGTGCGGCGGTTGGCGGCGCCGGTCAGCGGGTCCGTGCGGGCCAGGGCGGCCAGTTGCACGGCCTGGCTGCGCACCTGCTGCAGCAGGTCCCAGATGCGGGCGACGACCAGGGCGATGAGCAGCACCGAACCCACGGCCAGCCAGGCGGTGGGGGTGGTGCGCCCGGTGAGGGTCAGGACCACGAGGACCAGCGAGGGCAGCACGGCGGCCACCGCCAGCAGCACCAGGCGCGGCACGGTGAGCCCGCGGTCCTCGACGGGTTTCTGCTCCGTCAGCCGGGAGGCGGACTCGCTGGTCGCGGCCAGCGCGTACAGCACGTAGAAGGACTGCCACAGCAGGTTCATCCACAGCGGGGTGTCGTCGCCGCCGTCGACGAGCTGCAGGACGTTGTGGCCGACGTCGGCGGCGAGGGTGGCGGCCGTGCCGCCGGCCAGCAGCCAGAACGCCCTGGTCCGCGCGCCGGGTCCGGTGACCATGCGGGCGAGCAGGAACACCCAGACCACGTCGGCCACCGGGTAGGCGGTGCTCAGCACGCGCACCAGGGCGGTCTGCGTGGTGTCGGTGGCGATGGGCAGCACGACGAAGACGCCGAAGAGGGTGGCGGCGCTGAGCGTCACGATGCTCGCGTCGAGCAGGCTGCCGCGGTGGCCGCTGCCGCCGCGCTGGCGGTTCAGGCTCAGCAGGCCGACGGTCACCGGCACGTACGCCAGCAGGTAGACGGCGTCGGCGGCGGTGGGCCAGGTCTCGTTGCCCGCCAGGTCGAGCGCGGCGAAGAGGACCTCCCCCAGCAGGTACATCCCCTGGGCCAGCAGCAGCCACTGCCACGGGCGGCGCCGCGCCTCGGGGACCCTGCGCACGGCCGCGGCCGTGAGGGCGACGGCCGCCAGCACGGGCACCAGGTAGAGCAGGGTGCCGGCGCGGGTGCCGCCACCCGTCGCGGCGGTGGCCACCGCGCACAGCGGCAGGGTCGCCACCGCGGCGGCCGCGGCGACGGCCGCCGCCCCCGACGCCGCCCGCGGCCGCGCCGGGCCCACCGTCCCGTCCTGCATCACCCCCTTCGGTTCGGCGGTGGCACCACCGTCCTGGAGCCCGGGGGCCGGCGCGTCACACGGGTGGCCCACCCGCTGCCGCCCGGCCGGGGCGCGGGGGAGCGCCGGGTGCGCGGGTTAGGCTCGTGCCCGTGGTGAGCATCCCTGGCCTGAAGCCCGTGCTGGACCGCCCGAGCGCGCCCTCGACGGGACCGGTGCGCACGACGGCCCGGCTGACCGGCTGGGGTCGCACGGCACCGACCACCGCGACCGTCCTGCGCACGCAGGACCTCGACGTGATCGCCGAGGCCGTGCGCACCGCCGGCCCGCGCGGCGTCATCGCCCGCGGCCTGGGCCGCAGCTACGGCGACCCGGCGCAGAACGCCGGCGGCCTGGTGATCGACATGACGGCGCTGGACCGCATCCACGACATCGACGTGGACGCCGCCGTGGCCGACGTGGACGCCGGCTGCTCGCTGGACAAGCTGCTGCGCGCGGTCGTGCCGCACGGGCTGTGGGTGCCGGTGCTGCCGGGCACCCGGCAGGTGACCGTCGGCGGCGCCATCGGCGCCGACATCCACGGCGGCAACCACCACACCCAGGGCACCTTCACCCGCCACGTGCTCTCGCTGGACCTGCTCACCGCCGACGGCGAGGTGCGCACCCTCACCCCCGACGGCCCGGACCGCGAGCTGTTCCTGGCCACCACCGGCGGCATGGGCCTGACCGGCGTGGTGCTGCGCGCGAAGATCCGCCTGGACCGGGTGGAGACGTCCTACTTCATCGCCGACGTCGAGCAGGCCCCCGACTTCGACGAGATGCTCGAGCGGCTGACGAAGAACGACGAGAAGTACACGTACTCCAAGACGTGGTTCGACTCGGTGACCAAGGGCGCGCACATGGGCCGCGGCTTCCTGCTGCGGGGTTCCTCCGCGAAGCTGGACGACCTGCCCGCGAACCTGCGCAAGGACCCGCTGAAGTTCGACGCCCCGCAGCTGGCGACCTTCCCGGACGTCTTCCCGCCGGGGATGCTCAACCGGCTGACGGCCAAGGCGCTCAACGAGTTCTACTACCGCAAGGCCCACACCCAGCAGGGCGTGGTGCAGAACATCACGCAGTTCTACCACCTGCTCGACCTGTTCGCGGACTGGAACCGGGCGTACGGCCCGCGGGGTTTCCTGCAGTACCAGTTCGTCGTGCCGATGGACCGGACCGACCTGCTGAAGGCCAGCATGGAGGCCATCGTCGAGTCCGGGCACATCTCCGCCCTGAACGTCCTCAAGCGCTTCGGCGAGGGCAACGACGCGCCGTTGTCGTTCCCGCGCAAGGGCTGGACGCTGGCGGTGGACCTGCCCGTCAAGCCCGGCCTGGACGCCCTGTGCGACCGGCTCGACGAGATGGTCCTTGAGGCCGGCGGCCGGCTGTACCTGGCGAAGGACTCGCGCACCACCGCCGACCGCTTCGCGCAGATGTACCCGGACCTGCCCGCGTGGCGGAAGGTCCGCGACGAGGTCGACCCCGAGCGCAAGTTCGCCTCCGACCAGTCGCGGCGCCTGCAGCTCGTCGAGGGCTGAGGGCTCTGCCGTGGACGCCGCCGCGGCCCCGGCGCTGAAGGAGTGGGGAGCGGTGGTGCACGCCCTGCTGCAGGGCCGGCAGGCGCTGTTGCTGCGCAAGGGCGGCATCCACGAGAAGCGCTTCAGCGTGGGCGCCTCCCGGTTCGTGCTGTTCCCCACGGTCGCGCACAGCCACGCCGAGTCGGTGCGGCCCGAGCACCGCGACCTGCTGCCGCTGGGCGCTGCCGACGCGGCCGAGGACGACGGCGAGGAACTGGTGGTGCGCGCCGGGGCGGAGGTCGTGGCCGTCGTCCCCGTGGCCCGCCCGGAGGGGGTGGAGGAGCTGGAGGACCTGCACGTGTGGACGAGCGCGTCGGTGCGCTCCTCCCGCGTGGACTTCCGCCCCCGCCACCAGCTGACCGCGCTGGTGGTGCGGGCAGTGGAGCTGCCCGAGCCCGTCCGGCTGCTGCGCCGCCCCGAGCACCGCGGCTGCACGAGCTGGGTGGAGCTGGACGTGCCGTGGCCGCGGGGCACCGGCCGGGTCGTGCACGACGAGGAGCACCTGGCGGCGGTGGAGGCGGCGGTGCGCGAGCGCGTCGGCTGACGCGCCCGGGCCGCTCAGCCCTTCGGCAGCTCCCGCAGCCAGCGCTCCGCCTCGGCGAGCGTCAGGACGGGGCCGTTCTCCCCGAAGGCGATGCGGGCGTCGGGAGCCCCCGGGCGACCGCTCGTCAGCAGGTAACCGGGGTGCCGCGCCGTCGGCGCCTCCAGCGTCCAGCCCTTGGCCTTCGCCGTGCGGCGCAGCGCCTCGAAGCGCTCCTGCTCCTCACCCGACACGGGTGCACCCCTCCTCCAGCTGCCCGCGGGCGGCGAGGTCCCCGGTGCGCACGCCCCCCGTCCGGCCGGTCCGGCACTCGCCGCTGACGTCGGGTCCCAGCGTAACCAGCGCGGGGGTCACCGGGGCCGCCGCGCTCGCCACCCGGTCCGCTCCCGCCGGGTGCGGCCGGCGGCACCCGTCGTCGGGATCGGCCGCCCGCCGCTCAGAACGCATCCCCGGTGCGCCGGTCCATCTGCTGCAGGACGAGGGTGTCGCCGTCGGGATCGGTGAGCTGGGCGTGCCTCACGCCACCGCCGAGGTCCTGCACGGCTCCGACGTCGAGACCGCGGCGCTGCAGCTCGGCGCGGGCCCGGTCGACGTCCTCGACCACCAGGTGCAGGCCGCGCACGGAACCGGGGACCGTGCCGGTGAGCTGCTCCAGGCCGCTGCTGAGCAGGATGGAGCAGGCCGAGCCGGGCGGTGTCAGCTGGACGATCCGCACGCCCTCGCGGGGCCGGGTGTCGACGTCGGTGTGGAAGCCGATCGTCTCGTAGTAGGCCCTGGCGCGGTCGACGTCCCTGACCGGGACCGGCACGAGTTCGAGCTTCATGTCCATCGTGGGCTCCTGTCGGCTCGCGGCCGGTGGTCGGGGAGTGGACCTGTCCCGATCCGGCCTGCGCGGTGGCTGCGCGGTGGCTGTGCGGTCAGGTGGGACGACCGGGCGGGCCCGCCGGAGTCATCGGCCGCCACCGCGTCGGCGTCCGGGTGCGGCGTCCCGGCGACGCCTCCGCCGACGTGACGGCGCCGGTCGCGCACGTGCGGCCCTCGCCCTACGCCCCGCGGGGCGGCCGAGCGGCCGGGTCGTCCCCTGGGCCCAGCGCCGCCGCCCACGCCTCGCGCGTCGTCGTCACCGCCCGGCCGGTCGCGGCCGCCTCGGTGATCGCGGCCGCGACGAGCTGGTCCTGGGCCGCGGCCGCCAGCGGGTAGGGCGCCGGTCCCGCACCGCGCGCCCACGCCGCCGTGCGGGTCAGCACGGTGGCCACCGCGATCTCCTCGTCGGACAGGCGCTCGCCCGGGAACGGGTTGCGGTGCAGCACTTCCCCGTCCAGGGAGAGGTGGTCCAGGGCGAAGCCCTGCACGTCCTGGGCCAGGCCGGTCTGGCGGCGCACGATCGTCGACTCCACCACGGTGGTCGCGTCCACGAGCCGCACGACCCGGTCGTCGGTGATCTCGCCGCGTCCGCCGCGCACCACCAGCCGTCGCGCCCGCAACGGGTTGCGGGTCTGCGTCTCGGTGAAGTCGTACAGGCCGCCGCGGCCGTCACCCGCGTCCAGGACGGCGACCGTGGAGGTGGTGGGGTGCGTACCGGTGTCGCCCGTCCAGCCGCCGCGGTCCACGGGGTTCGCGAGCGGGGACGTGCGCGTCACCGCCACGACGCGCAGCGGTTCGGCGCGCAGCCCGGTGAAGGCCCGGACCAGCGCGACGGCGTGGTGCAGCTGCGTGGAGGAGACCTGCACGTCGCCCACCGCGCCGATGACCCCGCGGCGCACGACCTCCAGGCGTGCGGCGTTCGCGGGGTTGGAGGGGTACTGCTCGGCGACCTGGACCCGCCCGCTCGCCCCCACCTCGTCCCACAGCCGCCGCAGTGCCGCGACGTCCGCGCCCGGCGGGGTCTCGGCCAGCACGGCCGCACCGGCGGCCACCAGTTCAGGCACGAGCCGCGCCCCCGCGGCCGGCGGCGCGGTGGTGACGACGAACTCCGGGCGCGTGGCCAGCAGGCCCTCGGTGCCGGTCACGACCGGCGGCCCGAAGCGGCGGGTCACCTCCCCGGCCGAGCCGGGGTCGCGGGACAGGACCGCGGTGACGTGCAGGTGCTGCGGCAGGCGGCGGGCCAGGCGCAGGAGCATGCCCGCGCGGTAGCCGGTGCCGACGAGCGCGAACCGCGCGGGCCCGCCGGGGCCCGCGGCGCTCACACGCCCACCGTGGAGGCCCGCACCACCAGGCGCGTCGGCATCGTCGTCGTCCCGGCGACCCGGTTCCCGGCGACGGCGTCCAGCAGGAGTTCCCCCGCCCGGCGCCCCATCGCCTCCAGCCCCAGCGCGACCGTCGTCAGCGGCGGGCGCGAGGCCAGGGCGATGACGTCCCAGTCGTCGAAGCCCACGACGGCCACGTCGTCGGGGACGCGGCACCCGGCGTCGCGCAGCCCGTCGCACACCCCGCGGGCGATCTGGTCGCTGCCGCAGGTGATCGCGTCCACGTCGGGGTGGCGTCGCAGCAGCACGTCGGCGGCCAGGCGGCCCCAGCGCTCGCTCCAGTCACCGTGCAGCGGCTCGCTCACCAGGTGCCCGCCGGCCTCCGCGACGACCGCGTCGCGGCGCACCACGGCCGCGTGGTGGTCGGCCGGCCCGGTCACGTGGGCGATGCGGCGCCGGCCCAGGTCCAGCACGTGCCGGACGGCCGCCGCGGCCCCGCCACCCTGGTCCACCACGAGGCTCGTGTCGGCGGGGTCCTGCGAGGGGGTGAAGGCGTACACGACCGGCAGGTGGTCGGGGGCGGCGACCGGCGGGCGGGGTTCGGTCCGCCGGCCGGTGACGATGATCCCGTCCACGCGCCGCGCCAGCAGGGTGCGCAGGTAGTGCTGCTCGCGCAGCGGGTCGTCGCGGCTGTCGCACAGCAGCACGACCATCTCCCCGGCACCCAGGGTGTTCTCCGCGCCCAGCATCACCGGGATGGAGAAGCGGCCGAAGCTGTCGGTGGTGATGAGCCCCACCGTGTAGCTGCGCCCCGAGGACAGCCCGCGACCCAGCGAGTCGGGGGTGAACCCCAGCTGCTCGGCGGCGCGGCGCACGCGCTCGCGGGTCTCGGCGCGCAGCTGCCCGGTGCCGTTGAGCGCCTTGGACGCGGTGCCGGGGGAGACGCCCGCGAGGGCGGCGACGTCCACGATCCGCGGTGGGGCGCTCGTCCCCGGAACGCTCGTTTCCGTCATGCCGCGCCTCCTCGTCGTCGCCGGGCGCCGTACCCGGAGCGGGGATCCTCGACTGTACCTCCCTTGACGGTGCCGACCAGGGGTCGTAGCGTGCGCCGCAGAAAACGTGTTCCGTCGTTTCCGGCGGAAGCGGCGGACGACTCGACGGAGAGCTGATGACCACGACCGCGTCCCCCACCAGCACCACCGCCCCGGCGGCGGTCGCACCGGCCGCCCCCACCGCGGACGCGGCGGTCGTGCTGCGCCCGGTCCCCTCGGGCGAGGCCCGCATCACCGGCGGCTTCTGGCACGAGCGCCAGGACGCCAACCGCCGCCAGGCCATCCGCACCGGTTACGAGAAGCTCGAGACCGCGGGCAACCTGCAGAACCTGCGCATCGCCGCCGGCACCGCCGCCGGCGAGGTGCGCGGGCCGATCTTCATGGACTCCGACGTCTACAAGTGGCTCGAGGCCGCCGCGTGGGAGTACGGCCGCGAGCCCGACGAGGAGGTCCTGGGCTGGATCCGCGAGATCAGCGACGTCGTCGCCGCCGCGCAGGCCGAGGACGGGTACCTCGACTCCGTGCAGCAGGTGCGCGGGAACGGCGCGCGCTACGTCGACCTGCCGTGGAGCCACGAGCACTACTGCGCCGGGCACCTCTTCCAGGCCGCCGTGGCGATCCGCCGCGCCACCGGCGAGACCCGCCTGCTCGACGTCGCCGTCAAGCTCGCCGACCACCTCGTCGCCACCTTCGGCCCCGGCAGGACCGAGGAGGTCGACGGGCACCCGGTCGTCGAGATGGGCCTGGTGGAGCTGTACCGGGAGACCGGGGACCGCGCCTACCTGGACCTCGCGCAGTGGTTCGTCGACGCCCGCGGCCACGGCATCATCGAGCGGCACGGCAAGGAACCCACCTACTTCTCCGACCGCGTGCCGGTGCGCGAGGCGACCACCGTCGAGGGGCACTCGGTGCGCGCGGTGTACCTGACGGCCGGCGCCGCCGACGTCGCGGCCGAGACCGGCGACGCCGAGCTGCTCGCCGCGCTCACCCGGCAGTGGGAGGGCATGACCTCCACCAAGACCTACGTGACCGGCGGCATCGGGGCGCGCTGGGACTTCGAGCAGTTCGGCGACCACTACGAGCTGGGCCCGGACCGCGCCTACGCCGAGAGCTGCGCCGCCATCGGCAGCGTCCAGTGGTCCTGGCGGATGCTGCTGGCCACCGGCGAGACCCGCTACGCCGACCTCGTCGAGCGCACCCTCTACAACGCGTTCCTGCCCGGCGTCTCCCTGGCCGGCACCGAGTACTTCTACGTGAACCCGCTGCAGCTGCGCGACGGCGCCCACCCCGACGAGGAGCGCAGCCCCGCGCACGGCCGCCGCCCCTGGTTCGACTGCGCCTGCTGCCCGCCGAACATCATGCGCACCCTGTCCAGCCTGGACGCCTACGTCGCGACCACCTCCGCCGACGGGGTGCAGCTGCACCAGTTCGCCACCGGATCGGTGCACGCGGACCTGCCCGGTGGTCCCGTCGAGCTGGTCGTGAGCACCGACTACCCGTGGGACGGCACCGTCCGCGTGGAGGTCCGCGAACCCGGCCAGGGGGAGTGGGAGCTCGCGCTGCGCGTGCCCGGCTGGGCCGGGGGTGCCACCGCCGTCGTCGCCGGCGAGCAGGTCGCCGTCACCGCGGGGCAGTACCTGCGCGCGCGCCGCACCTGGGCGGCCGGGGACGTCGTGGAGCTCGTCCTGCCGATGGGCGTGCGGGTCCTGGAGGCCGACCCGCGCGTCGACGCCGTGCGTGGCGCCGTCGTCGTCGAGCGCGGACCGCTCGTCTACTGCGTGGAGCAGCCCGACCTGCCCGCCGGCCTCACCGCCGACGACGTGCGGGTGCGGGTGGCCGAGCTGCGCGGTGCGCGGGCCGAGCACCGCCCCGACCTGCTCGGCGGGGTGTCCGTGCTCCGGCTGCCCGTGCACCGGGCCGTCGGCGCCGCCGCCGGCCCCCTGTACCGGCCCGCCGGGGACGAGGCGCCCGAGCAGGCGCAGGAGGAGGTCGTGGAGGTCCCCGCGGTCCCGTACTACGCCTGGGCCAACCGCGAGGTCGGGTCCATGCGCGTCTGGCTCCCGCGGGCCTGACGCGGACCCCTACGGACAACGAGACGGAGGACAGCGATGAAGCTTCCCCGCAGGGACGTCCTGGGGCTGGGAGGGCTGGCGGCGCTCACCGCGCTGCTGCCCTCCTGCGCCTCCACCCTCCCCGAACCCGACGTCACCGCCGCCGGGTTCGGCGAGGACGCCACCGGCACCGTCCGGCTGTGGTGCCGGGCGGCCACCGTCGGTGGCGTCCGGCAGACCGTCGACGCCTTCAACGCCTCCCAGGACCGGGTGCGGGTCGAGCTGACACCCGTCCTGGACGGGCAGTACGTCACGAAGCTCGCCACGGCCATCCGCGGCGGGAACGTCCCGGACATCGTCGACATCGACGACATCAACTCGATGCTGTTCATCTACCGGGACACCTTCACCGACCTCACCCCGCTGGTGGAGCAGCTCGGCTTCGCCGACCGGCTCAACCCCGGCCAGCTGGGGCTGGCCACCCGCGACGGCCGCCGCTACGGCGTGCCGTACATCGCCGACAACTCCGCGCTCTTCTACAACACCGAGCTGCTGGAGCGGGCCGGGGTGGACGTCGAGACCGCCACCGCCGACCTGGACGGCATGCTCACCGCGGCGCGGGCGGTGGGGGAGCTGGGTGACGGGTCCTACGGCCTGTCCATCGACGGCAACGCCGCGGGCATCCTCGGGTTCGTCGTGCAGCCCCACGTGTGGGCCGCCGGTGAGCACACCGTCGTCGGCGAGGTCGGCGACCAGCAGGGGAACATCCTCGGCAACGACGCCGTCCGGCGCACCTTCGGGTTCTACCGGACGCTGTGGGAGGAGGGCCTCATGCCGCAGGCCAACTTCTCCGGCGACGGTGCCCGGTGGGGCGCGGCCTTCACCGAGGGCACGGTCGCGCTGTTCCCGTCCAACTACGCCGTCGCGGTCCTGGGCGCCTCCCCGGAGATGCAGGCCAAGACGGGCGTGCAGCTGCTGCCCGGGCCGGACGGCGGCCGGGCGACCTTCGCCGGCGGCGACAACCTGTGCATCCCGCGCGGAGCGGCCAACGCCTCGGGGGCGTGGCAGTTCGCGAAGTTCGCGTTGGACCTGCCGCAGCAGACGAACCTGCCCGCGGGCGGTTTCATCCCGGTGCGCTCGGACGCGGCGACCGAGGAGTACCGCTCGACGTACCCGCTGGCGGTGCCCCCGCTGGAACAGATCGAGGAGGCGTACGCACCCGTGACCCTCGCCTACAACCTGCTGTTCAACCAGCAGGACTCGCCCTGGATCGCCGCCTTCCGGCAGGCCGTCTTCGACGGCGACGTCGACGGTGCCCTGGTCACCGGCCAGGAGGGCTTCGACCGCATCCTCGAGCAGGCGCAGCTGTGAGCGCCGTCGCGGACCGCGCCACGGCCACCCGGCCGGCCCGGGGCCGGCGAGCCGCCGCCGGCAGCAGCTCCCGGGGGAACTCCCTCACCCACCCGACCCGCACCGGCCTGCTGCTGGTGCTGCCGGCGCTGGCCTTCGTCGTCGTCTTCGTGCTCGTCCCGCTCGTCTTCGCGGTCTACATGTCGATGACGAACTGGCCGCTCATCGGCTCCTACGAGTTCACGGGCCTGCGCAACTACGTCGGCGTCGCGCAGGACCCGGTGTTCTGGAAGTCGGTCGGCTACACCCTGCTGTACACGGCGATCGTCACGCTCCCGATCCTGGTGGTCGGCTACGCGCTGGCCGTGGTGGTCCGCTCCAACCGGCGCGGGTCCACCTTCTTCCGCACGGTCTTCTTCCTGCCCTACGTCATCGGGCTGACCACGCTCAGCTTCCTCGTGGTGCTGGAGGCCCAGCCGAGCTCGGGCGCGGTGAACATCGTGCTGGAGCGGCTGGGCATCACCGACGGGACGACGGCCTGGCTGGCGGACGGCCCGCTGGCCACCGGCCTGATCTGCGTGATGATCATCTGGGCGGTGTCGGGGCTGACCATGGTGCTGCTCATGGGCGGCATGCAGGGCATCCCGCGCGAGGTGTACGAGTCCGCGGAGATGGACGGCGCGAGCTGGTGGCAGCGTGAGCGCAGCATCACCGTGCCCATGCTGCGGCGCACCATCGCCATGAGCCTGGTCATCTCCGTCATCGGCTCGCTGCTGGCGTTCACCCAGTTCTACGTCCTCACCCGCGGCGGGCCGGGGACGGACACCCAGACCGTCGTCATGTACATCTACCAGCGCGGTTTCGTGCAGCTGCAGCTCGGCGCCGCCTCGGCCCTGTCGATCGTCCTGGTGCTCGTCATCGGCCTCGTCACCGCCGCCCAGTTCCGCCTGCTGCGCGAGAAGGAGTGAGGGAGCCGTCGTGTCTACCACCGTGCCCACCACCGTCGCCACCGCACCGGCCACCGCCCCCTCGCGCCGGACCCGCACCCGCCCCCCCGGGGGCCCGGACAGGTCCCGCGCGGAGAGCCGCACGAAGATCACCCTCTACGTCCTCGGTGGGACCCTGGCGACGCTGGTCTTCCTCGTCCCGCTGGTGTGGTCCGTGCTGCGGTCCTTCCAGCCCAACGACGCCATCGTGTCCACCGCACCCACGTGGGAACAGCTGACCTCCTTCACGGGGGAGAACTTCCGTGCGCTGTTCAGCGGGAACGCCGACATCCTGCGCTCGGTCGGCAACAGCCTCGTCGTGTCGATCGCCACGGCGCTGCTGACGGCCTTCCTGGCCACCCTCGCCGGCTACGGGTTCGGCCGGTTCGGCTTCCGCGGCCGCAACACCCTGTTCGGCCTGGTCGTCGTGACCATGATGGTCCCCTTCCAGGCGATCATCACGCCGCTGTACCTGCAGATGAACGCCATGGGCCTGACCGACTCCCGGCTCGGCCTGGTCCTCTTCTACTCCACCGTGAACCTGCCGTTCGGCGTGTTCGTCATGCGCAACGCCTTCGAGTCGATCCCCGCCGAGATCGAGGACTCCGCGCACGTCGACGGCGCCGGGACGCTGCGCACGCTGACCTCGGTGCTGCGCCCGATGCTCGTGCCCGGCATCGCCACCAGCGCCCTGTACGCCTTCCTGGCGTCCTGGACGGAGTTCCTGGGGGCGCTGACCTTCCTCACGGACGACCGCAAGTACACCCTGCCGCTGTCGCTGGTGAACCTGCAGTCGGGTGCCTACGGGGCGGTGAACTTCGGCTACCTCGTCGCAGGTGCGGTCGTGGCGATGGTCCCGTGCGTGATCCTCTACGTGGCCCTGCAGCGCTTCTACGTCGCCGGTCTCGCCTCCGGCGCCGTCAAGGGCTGACCCGTCCACCCGCCCCGCCCACCCCCGCGGTGATCGAGGAAGCAGCCACTTCCTCGATCACCGCGGGGGTGCTCTCGTGGTGGGGACTTCCGCGGGGGCTTCGGCGGGGAGGCAACCTGGCCGGTGCCTGCGGCGTCTTGAAGGGCAGTCGTCGTGAGGAGGGGCCGTGGAGGGGTCGTTCGAGGAGTTCGTCGCCGCGGGCGGCGGCCGGCTCCTGCGGACCGCGCTGCTGCTCACGGGTGACCGGGCCGCGGCCGAGGACCTGGTGCAGGACGTCCTTGAGCGCGCGTACGTGCGCTGGCGCAGCATCGAGGACCCCCACGCGTACACCCGCACGGCGATGACGCGCGCCGTCACCGACCGGTGGCGGCGGGTGGGGCGGCGCCCGCGGGAGGTGGAGCTGCAGGGCTGGCACGGACGTGCCGTCGCCGACGGCGCCGCGGACCGGGCGGTGCGCGCGGACGTGGTGGACCACCTGCGGAAGCTGCCGCCGCGGCAGCGGGCCGTCATCGTCCTGCGCTACTTCGAGGACTGGTCCGAGGAGCGCATCGCGGACGAGCTGGACATCTCGCGCGGGACCGTCAAGAGCCAGGCCTCCAAGGGCCTGGCGCGGTTGCGCGAGCTCATGAGCGCTGACGAGGAGGCGATGAGCCGGTGGTGAACGAGGTCGAGGAACGGTTGCGGCGCGAGATGGCGGCCGCCGTGCAGGGTGTCGAGACGCCGCCGTGGCTGCCCGCCGCGGCGCGCCGGGGAGGGCGGCGGCGGGCGAGCCGGCGTCGCGCGCTGCTGGTGGCCCCCGCCACCGCGGCGGCGGTGGGAGCGGTGGGCGTGGCCTCCTGGACCGGCTGGCCCCGGCCGGGGTCACCGGCGGTGTCCCCGGCGGCGGTGGGAGCGCCTTCCGCGCGGACCGGAGCGGCCCCGACCGCCGAGCCCGGCGGGCAGGAGGCCCGGCAGGAGGCGGCGCGCGCCGCGGTGGAGCGGGCCAGGGCCCTGGAGGCCTACTTCGCGGCCGGGTACGACTACGACGACGCCGTGGAGCTGTCGAAGGCGTGGAACGTCGAGCCCGGTGAGGCCAAGGCGACCGCCGGTGCGGACCTGCTCGCGGGCCGGCCGGTCCCGCTCGAGCCCAGCGGCGAGCCGTACGTCGTCGAGCCGACGGACCCGGAGCTCGTGGCGTACTTCGGGGCCGGGTACGGCTACGCCGACGCCGTGGAGCTGGGGCGGCTGTGGAACGTCGAGCCCGCGGAGGCCAAGACGACCGCGGGGGCCCACCTGCTGGCCGGCGAAGGGCTGCCGTTCGAGCCCGTCGAGCAGCCCGTTGAGCAGCCCGCCGAGCAGCCGGCCGTGCCGGCGGACGACCGGGCTCCGCAGCGGGACGCGTTCTTCGCGGCCGGGTACGACTACGACGACGCCGTCGAGCTGGGGGAGGCGTGGAACGTGGACGCCTGGGAGGCGAAGGCGCTGGCCGGGGAGCGCCTGCTGGCCGGTGGGACGCTGCCGGTGCAGCCCTGAGCACCTCCAGCGGCGAGCCGGTCCTGCGCCGGCGCACCGGGGTGGAGGTGGAGCTGCTCGCACCGCGCGGGTCCAGCCGTCGGCACCTGGCCGACGAGCTGGCCCGCCGGTGCGGCGGCTCGGTGCGCCCGGTGTTCCACGCCGACAGCGAGACGTCGGCGACGGCGGGCGTCGAGCGGTTCTGGCACCTGACGCCGGGTTTCGAGGTCCTCGGTGCGGACGGCGCGGTCCTGTGCCGCCTGGTGGACGACACCACGATCGTGCAGGACCTGGACCCCTCGGCCGCGCCGCTGCCGGGCTGGTACCGGGTGCTGACCGACGACGCGCGCCTGCTGCGCCTGGTCGCCGCGCACGCCGACCCGGCGGAGAGGATCGGCTCGGTGCTGCAACCGGTGGCGGAGCTGTTCGGCACGCGGGTCGCCGCGGTGGGGGCGGTGTTCCGCGTCGACGACGGTGCGGGGGCGAGCGTGGCGATGGCGGCGCCGCTGCCGGGCGAGCGCGAACGCCCCTGCGAGGTGATCACCCCTCCGCTGGAGGTCGACCACCTGGACGCGCTGGAGGCGCTGCTGGCGCCGGCGCGCGAACTGGGTCTCACCGTGCCCGCCGAGGCGGCGGTGCACCTGCACCTGGACGCGGCGCCGTTCCGCGACGTCGACGTCTTCCGGGGCGTGCTGCGGCTGTTCGGGCCGTGGGGACCCGGGCTGCGGCTCCTGCTGGGCACCAACCCCGCCTGCCGGCGCCTGGGCCCGCTGCCGCCGGAGCTGGTGGCCCTGGCGGAGCGGGAGTGGGCCGGCTGGGAGGAGCTGCGCGACGCCGCGGCCGCCACGGGCGTCTCGAAGTTCCGCGACGTGAACCTCACCCACGTGCTCGGGGTGCGGCCGGGCCCGCCGACGCTGGAGGTGCGGGTCCTGCCGGGCTGTGCCGACGGCCGGGCGATCGTGCGGCGGGCCGCGCTCGTCGAGGCGCTGCTGGAGCGGTTCTGCTCCGGGGAACCGCTGCCTCCGGCCCCCGGGGACGGGGCGGAGGCGGCCGCCGCGCTGCTGGCCCTCGCCGGGCCCGTGCCCGTGCGGCGGTAGCGTCCTGGGCGACAACCGCCGCCGCAGGAGGGGAACCCCCGTGCCGTACTTCGTCGCCACCTACGCCTACACGCCGGACACCACCGCCCGCGACGAGGTGCGCCCCGTGCACCGCGAGTGGCTCGCCGGGCTGGGCGAGCGCCTGGTGCTGTCCGGGCCCACCGACGCCGACGGCGCCGTCCTCGTGTTCGAGGCGGACGACGCGGCCGCCGTGGAGGCGCTGCTGGACGAGGACCCCTTCACCACCGGCGGGATCGTCGCCGAGCGCCGCGTCGTCGGCTGGAACCCGGTCCTGGGGCGCCTCGCCGGTTCCCTCTGACCGGGGGGACGCCACGGACCCGGCGTCAGCGGCGCGCGGACGCGTACAGCTGCCGCACGACGTCGGCGACGTCGGGTTCCTCCACGGACAGGTCCCGCACCTCCGCCAGCCGCGAGACGCCGGCGAGGACCTCGGCGGCGGTGGTGGCGGTGGGGTCGAACGCCAGGCGCTGGCGCAGGCCCTCCGCCTCCACCGCCACCAGGTCCGCGCCGGGCACGTGCAGCGGGGGGACGGGCTCGCGCAGGTCCACCACCAGGACGCGGCGGGCGCCGACGCGGCGCGCCAGGCCGGGCAGGTCCCCGTCGTAGGCGAGGCGCCCGGAGTCCACCACCAGCACGCGGTCGCACAGCCGCTGCACGTCGCCCGTGTCGTGGGTCGTCAGCAGCAGCGTCGTGCCGTGCGTCTCGCGCTCGCTGCGCAGGAAGCGCCGCAGCCGTTCGCTGGAGAGGACGTCCAGGCCGATGGTGGGTTCGTCCAGCAGGAGCAGCTCGGGGGAGTGCAGCAGCGCCGCGGCGACCTCCCCGCGCATCCGCTGCCCGAGCGAGAGCTGCCGCACGGGCGTGGGCAGGAACGCGGCGAGGTCCAGCCGTTCGACGAGGTCGTCCAGGCGCGCCCGGCGGCGTGCAGCGGGCAGGCCGTGGATCGCGGCGAGCAGACGGAACGACTCGGCCAGCGGCAGGTCCCACCACAGCTGGCTGCGCTGGCCGAACACCACGCCGATGCGCCGGGCGAGGTCCCGGCGCTGCGCGGCGGGGTCCATGCCGCACGTGCGCACGGTGCCGGAGGTGGGCACGAGGATGCCGGTGAGCAGCTTCACCGTGGTGGACTTGCCGGCTCCGTTGGCGCCGATGAACCCGACCGACTCGCCGCGCTCCACCCGCAGGGACAGCCCGTCCACGGCGCGCACGACGTGGCGGCGGCGGCGCAGGCGCCCCGCGCTCACCCGCAGGACGTACTCGCGCACCAGGTCCCGCACCTCCAGCGCGGGTCCTCCCGGCCCGTGCGAGGGCCCGTTCACGAGCCGGCACCCGTGTACCGGCGCACCCCGCCGCGCCACAGCAGCAGCGCCACCGCCCACACCGGGGCCGCCGCCGGCGGTGTGCACCACCCCAGCCACGACGGCAGGCCCGCGGGGCCGGGCTGCCCGGTCAGCGCGAGCACCGGCAGGTAGGCCACGAAGCTCGCCGGCACCAGGTAGGTGAACGTCCACCGCAGCGGTCCCGGGTACAGGGAGGCGGGGTTCTGGGCGGCGTTCGCGCCGCCGTAGGTGAAGGCGTTCGCCGCCTCACGGCCCTCCACGAGCCAGAACTGCAGGGCGCCGGCGGCGACGAACAGGGCCGAGAACACCGCGGTGCCGCCCAGCACGGAGGAGGCCAGCAGCCAGACGGCGGCGGCGGAGGGCTCCACGTCCGCCCGCGGCAGCGCGACGACCAGGACGACCAGCGCCACCGCCGCGCGGCCCAGCCGCCGCAGCGACACCTCCGAGGTGGCCAGCTGCGCCAGCAGCGGCAGCGGGCGCAGCAGGAACGCGTCCAGGGTCCCCTCCCGCACGTGCCGGGGCAGTTCGTCGAGGTGCCCGACGAGCAGGTCCGCGAACGCGAACGCGAGGTTCGCCAGTGCGAACACCAGCGCGGCCCGCCACAGGTCCAGCCCGCCCAGGGAGTCGACGCGGGAGAACACGACGTACAGGGTGGCGAACTCGCTGACCCCCACCCCGACGTTCGCCAGCACGTCCGCCGCGAACGACGTGCGGTACGTCAGCTGCGCCCGCACCCGGGAGGCCAGCACCGCCCGGTGCGCCGCGAGCGCGGCCCGGTGCTCGACCACCTCCTCAGCCACCCTGCACCACCAGCTGCCGCGAGCCGGCGGCGAGCAGCACCCGGCCCAGCAGGACGAGCCCCGCCAGCCACGCCACCTGCACGGCCACCATGCCCAGCGCAGCCGTCCCGGTGACCACGCCGGTGAGCACGTCGGCGGGCGCCTGCAGCAGGGAGGGGAACGGGGTGGCCGCCGCCAGGGTCGCCAGCCACGGCGGGAACCACGCCACGGGTACCGCGAGGCCCGTCAGGACGGTCGCGCACACCGTGTACAGCAGCAGGACGCCGCGGACGTCCACCAGCCAGAACGCGGTGAGGCCGACGGCCCAGCGCAGCGCGAAGGAGATCGACACCCCCAGCACCAGGGACAGCGCCCCCAGCAGGTACCCGGCGGGTTCCCCCGGCAGCGTCAGGCCGGTGCTCAGCGCGCCCACGGTCAGCGGCGGCAGGCCGCGCGGCAGCAGCTGGAACGCGGCGCGCCCCAGGTCGTCCGCCCAGGCGGCCAGCTGGGGGTCCACGGGACGGGCGAGGTCCACGGCGATGTCGCCGGTGCGCACCCGCCGGGCCAGCCGGTCGTCGGCGAAGACCGCCAGGGGGGCGAGCAGCGCCTGGCTGAGCCAGGCGAACGTCGCGGCCTGCGCGACGCCGTACCCGGCGACGCTGCCACCGGCGGCGACCACGGTCCCGGTGAGCACCGCGGCCTTCACCGCGCCGAAGACCGTGTTCGCCAGCGCACCGGCCGCCGTCGCGGCGCGGTAGGCGGAGTAGCGGCGGAACCCGGCGACCACCAGGACGGGGTAGGCGGTCACCGGCACGGGCGCCGACACTAGCGGCGGCACCCGGTCCCGGTCAGCGGTTCGCCTTGCCGCCGCGCCCCGGACGCCTACCGTGGGAGTGGAGGGGTCGAACCCACGGGCCCATCGCGAAGGCTCCGCGCCCGATCCAGGAGGGGTTGCCCGTGAGCAGCACCAGGACCTCGACGTCGTCCCGCCTGTCCGTCAAGCGCTCCCCCGTCTCGCTGACGTCCCTGCTCGTGGGGGTCGCGTTCCTCGTGGTGGGTGTCCTCGGCTTCGTCCCGGGGATCACCACCGACTACGGGCAGCTCGGCTGGGCGGGCCCGGACTCCCACGCCCACCTGCTGGGCGTCTTCCAGGTGTCGGTCCTGCACAACCTCCTGCACCTGCTGTTCGGCGTACTCGGGGTGGTCCTGGCCCGCTGGGCGGACGCCGCGAAGGCCTACCTGCTCGTCGGTGGCGCCGCCTACCTGGGCCTGTGGGTCTACGGCCTCGTCGTCGCGCAGGACGCCCGGGCGAACTTCGTGCCGTTGAACGCCGCCGACGACTGGCTGCACCTGGGCCTCGGCGCCGGCATGGTCCTGCTGGGGCTGCTCATGCCGCGCCGCACGTCCACGGGCACCGCGCAGACGTACGCGGGGCCCACCGCCGGCGGCGACGTGCAGTGAGCCGGCGCTGCAGCACCGGCCGGGGTCTCAGCTCAGCGCCCTGGTGTGGCGGCGGAACAGGGCGAGCATGTCGCCGAACAGCAGGGCGGTGTCCACGCGCGTGCACGTGCGCGTCGTCCCGCCAGCGCCTTCGACCCACGTGCTGGACTCCGCTGCCAGTGCTGTGCCGATGATCGGGCAGCTGTCACCCAGGGGCCACACGGCGTCGACCTCGAAACCCTCCGGGAGGGGGAGCTCCACGTACCGGCGCCACAGCCAGGCGCCGAGGTCCCCGCACCCCTCGAGCGCGTCCTGCAACTGGGCCACGCTCCACGCGCACTGCCGGTAGGTCTCCACCGGGAACTGCCAGCGCTCCAGGCCGGTGGTGGCGAGCACCTGTGCGGCGGCGTCGGGGTCGGTGTCCCGGTTGTACTCCGGACCCGCGCCGAGGGTGCCCCCGACCCACGAAAGCGTCATCCGTCCGGCGATCCCCGGGTCCCGCCGCAGCGCGGCGGCGACGTTGGTCAGCGGGCCACCGCACACGAGCACCAGGGTCAGCGGGTCGTCACGACGCGCGGCACGCACGATCGCGTCGGCAGCGTCGGTCGGGCCGTCGCGACCGTCGTCGGGTACGTCCACTCCCGCGTGCACGGGAGGACGCTCGGCCCTGCCGATCAGCTCGACGAGTTCGGTGGCCAGCGCCGCACCGGTCGCTGCGCCACCCTGCGGTGGTCCGAAGGCCGGTGAGAGCAGGGAGCTGGTGACCGCCTCGACGCGGTGCCCGGGCGAGAGCAGGTGGTGGGCGAGGGCGACGAGGCCGTCGGGGTCGCCGGCCCAGTCGTTGTCGACGACCACGCGGCAACGGCGGGCGATGCGGAGCGGCTCGGTGGGCATCAGCGGGCACCACCCGTGCTGCGGGCCGCGCGCAGGCGGACGGCGATGTGGGCGCGACCGGGGAGGTCGACGACGAACCTGCCCGAACGGGTGCCCGGCAGCGTGTCGACGGTCATGTTCCAGGTGTCGATGACGTCGACCTCCCACTCGACGGCCGGGTCGAGGAAGAAGCGCCGGAACCGCGGTCTGTGGATGCCGAAGTAGACGAGGTGGTACTCCTCCGGGACGCCCGCGGCCACGGCGTCCCACGACAGGGGCAGCGGTTCCAGCACACCGCCGGGCGCCTCCTGGACGATCGAGGCGAGGAAGGCGATGCGTGCCGGGCTCGTGCCGTGCAGCGCACCGCCCTTGGCCCACCAGAGCACCTCGTCGGGGTCGAGGTAGGTCTCCCCGTGCCCGACGTAGCCACCGCGCAGGGCGCCCTCCCAGAACCGGCGGGTCATCTCCTCCCCGTCGATGTCGCCCCAGCCCTGATCGATGTCGCCCTCGTAGGCGCACTCGTCCACGACCACCGGTTTGCCCCAGATGGTGCGCCAGTCGGTGACGTTCTCCGCGGTCCGGTAGACGTCGGTGCGCTGCATGCTCACGTGCGTGATCCAGGGCCGGGAGTGGTCGTAGACCTCGCGGCAGTTGTGAATGGAGCGCAGGTGGTCGGTGGCGTCCCAGCGGCGGATGATCGTCGCCCAACGTTCCCAGTCGTCCTCGGTCTTGGTGTGCAGCAGGTCGAACTCGTTGGCCAGCGACCACCACACGTTGCGGAAGGACGACAGCCGGGCGACGGCGTAGCGCACGTAGCGGTCGTCGGTGGCGCTGTCCATGGTGGAGAAGCCCCAGCGGTCGTAGGCGTGGAAGAGGATGAGGTCGGCTTCGACGCCCAGCGCCTCGAGCTGGTCGATGCGCTGCTCCAGGTGCGCCCAGTAGGTGCTGTCGAACCGCGTGGGGTCCCAGCCGCCGTCCTCACCGCGGGCGAAGGGGTAGCGGGCCGGTTCGTCGGTGTTGAAGGTGTAGGACTTGGGGAACAGGCACATGCGCACCTTGTTGAACGGGGAGGTGGCCAGCGTGCGCAGCGTCAGCTCCTGCAGCTGCTCGTCCTGGTGCGTCCACGCGTAGCAGGTGGTGCCGATGGGCAGGTACCTGCTGCCGTCGGCGTAGCGGAAGTGGTGCTGATCCGCCACGCGCACCGGGCCCCGCCGCGGACCCGGCCGCACCTGCAGGTCGCCGCGCACACCGTCGAGGGAGCGGGCGTTGCTCGTCGTCTCGAAGCGCCACGGTCCGGCGCCGTGCGGCAGGAACCGGAGCAGGTAGCGGCCGTCGCCGTCGTAGAAGCCCAGGACGTCGCAGCTGGTGCCGTCGGGTCCGAAGAAGCGGGCTGTCAGCTCCACGTCGGTGAAGGGGTTGCCGTGGGAGGGCCCTCGCATCTCGACCTCGAAGCGCTCCCACACGCCCACGCTGTCCGGGGCGCTGACGGCGGCCGAGCCGGGCTGCACGTCGGCGGGTTCGTAGCGGCGTGTGGGTGCGGGCACCTCCGGTCGCTCGGCGCCGACCGCCTGGACGCCCTCATCAGCACCGTCCGCACCACCGGGCGGTGCGGTGCCGAGGGCTGCCAGCTCGGCCAGCGCCTGCTCGCGCACCTGCGGGCTCAGGGTCTGTTCGGTGTCCAGGATCAGCCCGATCGGGTAGCTCTGGTAGGTGTGCAGTAGCGGTGACTCGACCACCGCCGGTGCGAGCCGGCGCACCACTTCGTCCCCGGCGGGTGAGCGCAGGACCTCCAGCAGGGGCGTGTCGCGGTCGAAGGCGTTGTCGGTGCGGCTCATGGGTCAGCCTTTCACGGCACCCGGCCGGGCGCCGGTCAAGGAGAGCCAGTCGAGGGCTTTGCCGACCAGGCCGACGTGGGTGGAGCCCTCGGAGTCCAGAGCCTCGTGGCCCTGCCACCAGCCGGCGGCAAGGCCGGTGCGGCCGGTGGTCTCGCAGCTGGGCTCGCCGTCGGCCACCCTGTTCAGGGGGAAGCTCACCGGCCCGAGCGGTCGAGCCACGCGTCCAGCTCCGTCAGCTTGGCCACGAGGTCTTCGACGAGCAGGCGGACGTCGACGTGGTCGTAGACCCGGATGGTCCGACCGTCGGCCCCGACGGCCCGCCCGGTGTCATCGAAGCGCTGCGCGGGACGGTGCTCGAAGCGGCTGGATGCCGTCTCCGGCTCGAACAGGGTCTGTAGCGCGGTCAGCAGGACCAGCGGCGAGTCGCCCAGGACGAACGTCTCTCCCGTGCCACGGCCCGTGGCCGCCATGGCGTCGTACACCCGACTCAACGACTCGTACAGGTGGCGGCCGACGGTGCCGGTCCGGGCCACGCGGGTCCGGAGCTCAGCCCGGGAGACGATGCACTGGCGGTAGACGTCCCGGGGTACCTGCCACAGCGGGATGGTGGACTGCTCGAGGACGACCCGGGCGCTGATCGGGTCGATCCCGACGTTGTACTCGACCGGCAGCGCGCCTGCCGGCGGGCGCGGCGCACCGGGGTGCTCGGGGCCGCCGATCCACACCGCGGTCAAGCGCTCGGCGATGCGAGGCTCACGGAGGTAAGCACTCGCCAGCTCCGTCAGCCCGGCCCCGCAGACGACGACGAGAGGTGTGTCGTCGTCGCGCATCGCCTCCTCGATGATCGCGTCTGAGCCTTCGGAGGGCCGCGGGTCGTTCAGCGCCGCGAGCGGGCGCTCGGAGCCGCGGCGCAAGAGGTCGTGTGCGTCCACGTGCATGACGTCGAGGAGGTCGGCGGCTGTGCGCAGGCCCGTCTCGACCGTCTCACCGGGTCGGACCCGCGGTGTCATCGGCACCATGCGGGAGGTGATCACGGCCTTGACGGACTGCGACGGCGAGAGCAGTTGGTGGGCGAGCTGGAAGAGCCCATCGGGGTCTCCGGCGAAGTCGTTGTCGACGACGACCCGGCAGGCCGGCACCGGCCGATCGGGCAACCACGGCGGGGCGGTCAGGGACCAGGAGGCAGCGGGGCGCTGCGGCGCAGGTCCGGGGGCGGTGTCGTCGGCCACGTGGTCGCTCCTGTCGATGCGGTCGTCGGGAAGGTCCTGGCGCGTCGCCGAGCGGCGCTCACAACCAGGAGGGAATGTCCGGGAGGCGGTTCGAGGAGCTCACGAGGTCGTGACCGCCTCGACCGGTGAGCCACCTGACCAGGTCGGCCTGTCGACCTGTCACGGTGACCTGCCGACCCTCCGTCCGGTGCGGAGCAGGACGGTCGACGGCCACCAGGTGGATCGGGACGTCCTCACCGCGACGGTTCCAGGTCTGGAACACGTCCGCCGCCAGCGCGTCGAGGAACTCCGGGGGGAAGTCGTCGAACCGGCCGCCGCCGCCCAGGTCCACGCTGTGGACCCACACCTCCCGCGTCCGCATCCACGCGGTCTCGCGCGCGGGGACGGTGCGGCCCTGCGCGGTGCGCACCGGTGCGTTCCATGCGGCGTCCGGCAGGTCGCGCCACTCCACGTCGAGGTGGACGGTGGAGTGGCTCACCAGGTGACGCAGTGCCCGGGCGGGGAGGGTGGCCCCACGGGCGATCTCCTCCGCTCGGTGCGCCGCGGAGGCGTACATGGGGTGCTCGGTCCCGGTGGCCGCCCACGTCAGCAACCGCGTGAGGGCCCGCGCGTTGTAGCCGACGTGCGCGACGACTTCGGCTCGGCTCCACCCCGGCAGCCGGGACGGCTGCCGGAGGTCCTCGTCGGTCGTCTCGTTCAGGTGCCGGGCGAAGTAGGCCGTGCCCTGGCGCGCCCACGCGAGCTCGCGCGCCGGGGCGGACGGCGAGTCGTACCTCGCACCGCTGCCCTGTCGCTCACGCAGGGCGCGTCTCGCTGACTCGAGGTCGAGTGCCACGGTGCTCGCCCGCTCAGCCGTCACGCGGGTCGGGACCGGTGGCGGGCGACTCCGCGACGACGCTGTTCACCAGTGCGCCGATGCCGTCGACGGTTGTGGTGAGCATCTGCCCGGGGTGCAGGTAGCGACGCGGCGAGCGCGCGTGTCCTACGCCGCCCGGCGTCCCCGTCGCGATGACGTCGCCGGGCTGGAGCGTGACGATCGTGGAGATGTACTCGATCAGAGCGGTGGCGTCGAACACCAGGTCGTCCAGCGGCGTGCGCTGCACGACCTCACCGTCCACCGAGGTCGTGAGCTGAGCGCCCTCGGGGATCTCGTCCGGCGTCACCACCACCGGACCGAAGGGCGTGCTCGCCTCCCACGTCTTGCCCTGCAGCCACTGGGGAGTGCGGTACTGGTAATCACGCATCGTCACGTCGTTGAGGAGCGAGTAACCGGCGATCGCCTCACGGGCCGCATCGCCGCGAGCGCGTCGCACGCGGCTGCCGACGATCACGGCGAGCTCGCCCTCCCAGTCCACCTCGTCGGACTCCGGCGGCAGCACCACCGGGTCGGTGGGCCCGACCAGCGCCTCCGGGTACTTCGCGAACAACGTGGGGTGGGCGGGCAGCTCACGGCCCATCTCGAGGATGTGGGTGCGGTAGTTGAGGCCGACGCACACGATCTTCCCCGGTCGGGGGACCACCGGCGCCAGGTCTGCGCCCTCGAAGGCGTGTCGAGGGCCGGACGCGGATCGGGCGGCGTCGAGCGATGCCCGCTGGAGCAGGTCACCGACGTCGGAGAAGCCGTCGATGACGACGAGCTCCTCACCGTCCACACGGGCTGCCGCCGTGCTGCCGTCCGCCAGTCGCAGCGTGGTCAGTCTCATCGCTCGCCTTCCTCGATGTGCATCCGGTCGAAGTGGAGACGCTCCATGATCGGAGCGTCGGAGAAGTGGAAGAGGTCGAAGTGCGTCTTCGCGCGCAGTGAGCAGGGCACCCACGACGGGACCACGAAGAGGTCCCCGGTCCCGAGGTGGTGTTCGGTGTCGCCGAGCACGACGGAGCCCTCGCCCTGGAACACCTGGTACACGCTGGAGCCGACCTCCCGTCGGCTCGGCGTCGTCGTACCGGCCCGCAGGCGGTGGAACTGCGCGCGGATGGTCGGCATGATGTCGCCACCGGTGGTGGGGTTGACGTACCGCACAGCGGCGTGACCCTGGTCGACGGTCGCCGGGACGCCCTCCTCCTCCAGGAGGAGCTGCTGAGTCAGCGCCTCGTCGGTGTGCTCCCACCGGTAGGCCGCGACGGGGGAGGAGACCGTGTCCCGCAGCCCCGACAGCGGGCGCAGCCCCGGGTGGCACCACAGCCGTTCGCTGCGGGAGAACCGGGGCGTGGCGTCGTCGGTGACGCGTTCGCTCCCGTACTCGAAGAACCCGACGTCGTTCGTCTGGGAGAACGGGATGTCCAGGCCGTCGATCCACGCCATGGGCTGGTCGGTCTCGTTGTGGTGCCCGTGGAAGTTCCACCCCGGCGTCAGGAGCAGGTCACCGCGGCTCATGCGGACCGGGTCACCGTTGACGACCGTCCAGACCCCCTCGCCCTCGACCACGAAGCGGAAGGCGTTCTGGGAGTGGCGGTGCTCCGGTGCGGTCTCGCGGGGCCCCAGGTACTGGATCGCGGCCCACAGCGTCGGGGAGACGTACGCCTTGCCACCCAGTCCGGGGTTCTCCAGGCCGATCGCGCGCCGCTCGCCACCTCGTCCGACCGGAACGAGGTCACCCGCCGTCCGGGCGAGGTCGTAGAGACGATCCCACTTCCACACGTGCGGCACGGCACGCGGTGCAGGCGTCATCGGCATGAGGTCGTCCAGCTGTGTCCACAGCGGCACGAGGTGCTCCCGGTCGAAGCCCTCGTACATGGCATCGAGCTCCGGGCTGCTGTCGAGCGTCATCCGGTTCTCGACCGTGGCGTGTTCGGCGACTTCGTCCGTGCTCATGGCGTTCCTCCCGTCGTCAGGGTCATCAGGTGCGACGCGCGTTCTCGGGTGCTCCCGGCGCGGCGTCTCCGGGCTGTCGCGCGGCTCACGCAGGGGGAGCCGCGCGACGCTCGGTGTCCGCTCCCGGCCCGCTGCTCGGGGAGGAGCCGTCCACGATCGCGTGGACCAGGTAGGCGACGTCGAGCGCCCGCGCGTCCGCACCACCCGGGAATGGCGTCCGCCGCACGCTGTAACCGAAGCTGATCCGGGTGCGCGGGTCGTGGAAGCCGAGACCCCCGCCGGCGCCGTCGTGGCCGAAAGCCCGGTGGCTCCCGAAGGGCAGGTTCGCACTGGGCTTCTGGAAGACGACACCGTAGCGCCGCTCGATGCCGATCACCGCGTCGGTCCCCGCCACCTGGAGCTGGGCGACGCGTGCGAGCGCCTGCTCACTGACGAGCGCAGGACCGGTGAGCCCGACGGTGCACTCCGCGAACAGTCCGGCGATGCCGCGCGCGCTCACGGTCGCGAAGGCGGCTGGGTTGCCGATCTCGCGCGAGCGACGCGACCGGGCGAGCGCCTCCTCCTCGCTGCGCTGCACGGAGAGGCCCGCGAACACCTCGCGCCCCACCTGACCGGGGCTCCGCTCGAACGGCGGCGGTGCGGCAGCTCCGTCGGGGACACGCATCGGTTGCGTCTCGAGCACCCGGTCCTCGAGCTCCGGGGGGAGGCCGACGTAGAAGTCGAGCCCTCGAGGAGCTCGTACCTCCTGTTCGAAGACCTCGTGGAAGGTGGTGCCGGTGACGCGCCTGACGAGCTCTGCGCCCAGGACGCCGATGGTGAGGCCGTGGTACCCGAACGTCGCTCCGGGCCGCCACCAGGGCAGCTGCGTCACCAGTCGGCCGGCTGCTGCCTCCAGGTCGGCGTACTCGTCGTCCGTGAGAGGCGGCTGCGCCTCGGGCAGCCCTGCCTGGTGCGAGAGCAGTTCCCGCACGAGTATCCCAGCCTTTCCCTCGACGCCGAACTCCGGCCAGTAGCGGCTCACTGGAGCGTCGAGGTCCAGTTCGCCGCGGTCGAGGAGCAGCGCCACGACGAATCCCAAGGAGTTCTTCGAGACCGACATGGGGATCATCAGGCTGTCCGGCGTCATGCCCTCGCCCGCGTGCAGGTCGACGATCAGCTCGTCGTGGTGGTAGATCGCGAGCTGGAAGGAGTGCTCGGGGTCCTCCTCCTGTGCGCGGTGCACGAGTTCTTCCACCGACTCGAACCCGGGAGCGACGAAACCTCGCACGGCGTCACACCCCCGCGCGGAAGAGCGGGTCGGTTGCGTCGCCGGGCACGTCGACCCGGGACGCGACGATCGAGTCCGTGCTCCTGGGCACGTCGAACGGAAGGGTCCCCCGGGCAGCTCCCGGCCTCGTCAGCGCTTCCAGCACGGCCTCGTCCGACGATCCGTACACCGCGACGACGGTCGAGGCGTGCGGCACCAGAGGCGTGAGGATGGCGGGACGTTCCAGGTGCACGACGAGGACGACCGGGGCCGCCTCGGCCAGCTCCTGGAGGCGGTCGACGGTGTCCTGGTCGAACTCGAGCGTGCCGGCGTGGAAGGCCGCCTCGAGAGCGAAACCGTCGCGCGGTTCATAGGGTGCCGCTATTCGCGTCACCACAACGTCGGCCGCACCGGGGGCCTCGGCGGCGACGAGTCCGGCGGCCTCGATCACCGCAGCAGGCACTTCGGGCGAGAAGACGCGTGTACCTTTCTCGAGGGGGAGTGCGGTGCGTTCGTGGGGCAGGATCGTCGCCGAGGCCACCTGGGCGCGGTGACCCGCCGCCCGGAACTCCGTCGAGCCCACCACGTCAGGCGCAGCCTGCTCGTCGACGTAGGGGTCGTCGAACAAGCCGAGCTGGAACTTCACGGTGAGTAGGCGACTGACCGACGCGTCAATCCGCTCCACGGGTATGCGACCGGACTCGACGAGCTCGATGATCCAGCTGGGATCGTCCTCGCCCCCCAACTGGTCCACGCCTGCGTCGAGCGCGCGGGTCACGCGGTCGAGCTCGCTCAGGTCCTCGACGCCCCAGCACCTCGGCGGCAACTGCTTGCCCTGGATGCGTGACTCGGTGATGAGCCCCCAGTCCGAGCAGACGACTCCCTGGAAACCGAGCTTCTCGCGCAGCAGCCCGGTGAGGATCTGGCGGTTGAAGCCGAAACCCACCTCCTCGATGCGTTCCCCGTCCAGCTCCAGCCCCACGGGTACGCCGTACGAGGGCATCACGGCCGAGACCCCGCGGGCGAGCACCCTGGTGAAGGGCTCGAGGTGGTACTCGAACATGCCGCCGGGGTAGTCCTGCTCCTTGCCGTACTGGAAGTGCGGATCCTCGCCGTCGCGTTGCGGACCTCCTCCGGGGAAGTGCTTCGCCATGCAAGCCACGCTCGTCGACGACAGCCCCCCTGCACCCTCGAAGCCGTCGACGTACGCGATGCCGAGCCGTGCGGCGAGATCCGCACTCTGACCGAAGGTGCTGTACTGCCGCGCCCAACGGGGCTCGGTGGCCACGTCGAGCGTGGGGTGCAGCGCCGAGCGGATGCCCAGTGCCACGTACTCCTGTCGCGCGATGTCGGCGAACTCCCGCACCGCGTCTTCGTCCGCGAGGGCACCGAGGCCGATGGGTTCCGGCCACGCCGACAGGTGCTCGGAGCTGAACGAAGCACCCCAGTTCTCGGTGAAGGAGTGCCGCGGGTCGGTGGAAATCGTCACGGGAATTCCGAGCCGCGTGTTCTCTGCCAGTCGCTGGACCTGGTTCGACCACCGCGCCATGGCCAGTGGGTCGGGAATCCGGTGGACGTTGAGGTGCGTCACCGACCGGTTCTGCACGAACTCCTCGACGCTGAGGCGCCCGCCCGCGATCGGTTCGCCGTCCAGGTGGCCGTCGACCGTCACGCTGACGATGGAGTGGATCATGAGGCCGGCCTTCTCGGCGAGCGTCATGCGCGACAGCAGGTCGCGCACGCGGTCCGCGACCGGCAGGTCGGGGTTCTCGTACGGATCCATGGTGCCGTTGCCGTTGAGGTCGCGGTACCGGGTGCCGTCGGGGTTCGTCGAGTAGGTGGCGGTCATGGCGTCCCTCTGTCGGTGCCCGGCTCGGCCGGGGGGGTGCGGTCGTCGCCGTGCGGCCGCGACGCGGTCTCGCCCGGCGAAAGCTCGGGGGCGTTCGTGATGAGATCGATCAACAGGGCCATCCGGCGGCGCAGGTCCACCGACGGCTCGTAGAGCCACTGCAGCTGGAGCCCGTCCAGCGCGGCCAGCAGGAGCGAGGCGACGTCTTCGCGATCCAGCCACGCGGGGAGGTCGTACCTGTCGCCGGCGTGTGCCTGCATGCGCTGAAGGATCCGCTCGCGCACACGCTCGTACCGCACGCGGATGAGCTCCCGTGCCGGGTTGTCCTCCGTGAGCCCTTCCGCGGTGATCACCATGAGGAACTGCACCCACGTCGGGTCCTCGATGTTGCGGGCGACGAGCGAGTCGTAGCCGGCGAACGGAGAGGCCTCGCCGAGGCCGAGGCGGGTCACGATCTCGGCGTCCTCCGCGAAGCGCTGCTGGACGACCGCGTCGAGCAGAGCGTCTTTGGAAGCGTAGTGGTGGAGGATCCCCGCTTGAGTGATGCCGACCTGTGCGGCGATCGCCGCGATGGACGCACCGTGGTAACCGTGCTTCGCGAACTCCTGCGCTGCGGCGGTGATGATGGCAGCGCGCCGGTTTTCACCACGCGGACTGCGACGTCGGATCTTCTCGCTCACCTGGTCAGTCTGCCGCAGGTGCACCTGCGATCACCGCCTCAAGTCGTGCGCGCCGCTCGCGCTGGGCGACGGGGTCGGGCAGCGGCGCTGACATCAGCAGCCGGCGCGTGTATGGGTGGTCGGGTGTGGAAGTGATCTTGTCGACCGACCCGGACTCGACCAGTCGCCCCCGGTTCAGGACCAGCACTCGGTGGCTGATGTGCCGGATGACGGACAGGTCGTGGGAGACGAAGAGGTAGGCGCACTCCGTCTGGCGCTGCAGCTCGATGAACAGGTCGAGCACGCGCTGCTGGGTGGACAGGTCGAGCGCCGACACCGGTTCGTCGCACACGATGAGCCGCGGCCGCAGTGCGAGTGCGCGTGCGATGGCGATCCGCTGGCGCTGGCCCCCGGAGAACTCCCGCGGCAGCCTGTCGGCAGCATCTCGGGGCAGCCGCACGCGGTCCAGCAGTTCACGCACTCGGCGGGAGGCCTCGCTGCGTCCCACGCCCTGCGCGCGGAGCGGTTCGGCCAGGATGTCCTCGATGCTCAGGGAGGGGTTGAGCGATGTGTACGGGTCCTGGAAGACGACCTGGATGTCGCGACTCAGCGCCCGGCGAGTGGTGCATGACGCGTGCGTGATGTCCTGACCCCGGAACGCGATGGTGCCGCGGGAGGGCTTGACGAGGCCCAGGATCGTCCGCCCGATCGTCGTCTTTCCAGATCCGGATTCGCCGACGAGACCCACCGTCTCCCCGGGCGCGATGTCGAAGGAGATGTCGTCGAGCGCCGTGAAGACCTGGCGGTGCCGCCGGAAGTCCACCCCGAGTCGGTCGACGACGAGCAGGGGCTCGCTCACAGCGCGACCTCCTTGGCGTCCAGTTGCGTGCGGGAGGGGCCGCCCTCGAGCGTGGAACCCAGCAGCATCCGCGTGTAGGGGTGCCTCGGGCGATCGAACAACGACTCTGCGTCGTCGAGCTCGACGATCGTTCCGCGGTTCATGACGGCCACCCGGTCGCAGATGTCCGCGACGACGCCGAAGTTGTGCGTCACGATGATCACACCCATGTCGAACTCGTCCCGCAGTTCCCGCAACAGGCGCAGTACATCCGCCTGGACCGTCACGTCGAGCGCGGTCGTGGGTTCGTCGGCGATGAGCAAGCGCGGCTGGCAGGAGACCGCGCCGGCGATGAGCACGCGCTGCGCCATCCCCCCGGAGACCTCGTGCGGGTACGAGTCGTACGTCCGCCGGGGATCGCGGATGCCGACCCGGTCAAGCAGTTCGAGTGCCCGCTGGTGTGCCGTCGCACGACTGATCCCCAAGCGCCTCACCATCGGCGTCGTGAGCTGGGCGCCGATCTTGAACGACGGGTCGAGGTTGCTCATGGGCTCCTGCGGGACGTAGGCGATCCCGGTCCCCCGCAGCGAGCGGATCGCTGAACTCGGCTTGCTCGTGAGCTCCTCGCCCTGGAACACGATGCTGCCTCCGGTGACGCGGCCACCGGCGGACAGCAGTCCCAGGACGGCGAACGCGGTCTGCGTCTTGCCCGAGCCGGACTCCCCGACGAGCCCGAGCACCTCGCCCGTGCGCACGTCCAGGCTGACGTCGTGGACCACCGTCTTCTGCACCGGCGGCTGGCCGTAGGCGATCTGGAGGTTCCTGACGCTGAGCAGCGCGTCCGGCGCCGGCGGCGGGGTCGGGATCGGAGTGACATCGTCCTCGGGGCGCTGTGTCACGGTGCTCGACCGCGGCCCGTCAGGGGCAGGAGCCGGCGTGAGCTCCGGCACCGCCTGCGTGGCTGCGGCGGCGGCTCCCGTGGCCGCTGCTGCACGTGGGTTGCGAGGGCGCCCGGGCGTGCGCAGGCCCCTCTCCTCCAGGGCGTCTCGCAGCCCGTTGCCGATCATCACCAGGGACGCGCAGGTGAGCCCGATGGCGAGGGACGGCCAGAGGATGGAGACCGGGTCGCGGTAGATGTTGCGGAAGCCCTCGTTGAGCATGTTGCCCCAGGAAGGCACGGTGTTGTCTCCCACGCCCAGGAACTCGAGCCCGGACTGGATGGCCAGGGCGATCCCGAGGAGCAGGGACGACTGGATGATGATCGGGGCCCGCACGACCGTGAGGATGTGGCGGCCGATGATCGCCGTGTCCCGCAGTCCCGAGACCCGGGCGGCGTCGACGTAGAGCTCGCGCCGCACGTTGATGACGGCTGTCCGCACGACCCGGTAGAACGCAGGGGAGAGGATGACGCCGAAGATGACCATCGCGTACCAGATGGACGGCCCGAGCACGGCTCGCGCGGCCAGGAGCACCACGATGCCCGGCATCGACTGGACCAGGCTCGACACCCAGACCGACGCCGAGTCGAACCAGCCGCCGTAGTAACCCGCCAGGAGACCACCGGGGATGCCGATCAGCGCTGCCAGGGCCAGCGCGAGGGCCGCGCCCAGCAGACTGACGCGGCCGCCGTGGAGCAGGCGGGCCCAGGTGTCCCGCCCCGCGGAGTCGGTGCCCAGCAGGTGGCCGGGGGACGACGGCGGCAGGTAGGCGTCCCGGATCGACGCCGTGGAGGGATCCGTCGCGGCGAGGAGCGGAGCCAGGGTGGCGCCCAGGACGATCACCGCCAGCACGATGAGGGATCCCGCCGCCAACGGGCTCGACAGGAACCGGCCGATCACGGACTCGCGCGCGGACGAGGTGGGTGTCACAGCGGTCATGCCAGCCTCGCTTTCGGGTTGAGGACGCCGACGACGATGTCGACGAGGAGGTTGACGGTCGCCACGATGACCGCCGTCACGAGGATCAAGCCCATGACGACGGGGATGTCGCCGCGTGAGGTGTACTGGATCGCGACCGTGCCGAGGCCCGGAAGGGCGAAGATCTGCTCGACGATGATCGCCCCGCCGAGCAGGCCGACGAACTGCAGGCCGAGCACCGTGACCCCCGTGCCGGAGGCGTTGCGGAGAGCGTGCTTGAAGATGATCTCCGTCTCGCTCAGGCCGCGGCTGCGCAGCGTCCGGACGTAGTCCGCTCGCAGCACATCGATCATGGCGCCGCGCACCTGCTGCGCCGTGGCGGCGATGGCACCCACCGAGATGGCGGCGATCGGGAGGAGCATGGACTTCGCCCAGCCGGCGGGGTCCGTCGTGATCGGCACGTACCCGGTCGCCGGGAGCAGTTCGAGGTTGATGGCGAGCACCACGACCAGGAAGAGCCCGACCAGGAACCCCGGGACGGCGTACCCGATGACCGACAGCAACTGGACCAGGCGGTCCAGCCACCCGCGGTGCACCGCGGCCGCGACACCGAGGCTGAACGCGATGATCGCCGATACGACGGTGACGGCGACGAGCAGGGTGAGCGTGACGGGCAACCGCGTGAGCAGCGCGTCGAGCACGTTCTGGGGGGTGAAGTAGGAGTGACCGAAATCACCGCTCAGAGCGCCCTGGAGCCACTCGACGTAGCGCACGGCCAGCGGTCGCTCCAGACCCAGTTCGGCCGTTTTCGCGGCGACCTGCTCCTCGGTGGCCTGATCACCGAGGATCGCCCGCGCGATGCCCTCCGAGGACAGGTACAGGAGTGAGAACGCGATCGCGGAGATCGCGAGCATCTGCGAGAGCGCCAGCGCGATTCGCTTGGCGATGAAGGTGAGCACCTGGGGGACCTCTCCGCTCGGGGTGGGCTCCTGCCGTGGTGACGGGAGGCCCACCCTCGCTCAGCTGGCGGGCGAGTAGTTGTAGATCGACGGGACCGCCTGCTGAGCCTGCAGCTCGACGTCGACCGTGTCGTCAGTGGCGTACGTCGACTGGGCGGTCGAGAACACGCCGAACCAGTTGTTGTCGATCAGCCACTGGTTGAGCTGCTGGCCGATCTGCGTCCGCTCCTCGTCCGAGCTGGCGTTCTGGAAGGTGTCGATCAGTTGAGACAGCTCGGGGTCGGTGGACCCCAGGGCGTTCCACGGCGCATCCTCGGCGACGTACTGCTGGATGGTGGTCCAGTCGTTGAACATCGCCAGCGTCATGTAGGTGACTTCGTGCTTCCCTCCGAGGATGGCGGGGATGAACTGGCCCGGCCCGAACTCGGTGCGTGTCATGGTGATGCCGACGTCGGCGAGGTCCTGCTCGATGCCGGCGTAGACGGCCGGGGGGAACACCGGGCTGATCGGCATGTCCAGCGTAAGACCGTCTGCGTACCCGGCCTCGGCGAGGAGCTCGCGGGCGCGCTGGGGGTCGTGGGTGAAACGTTCATCGCCCTCGTACTCGTCGAGGTGGGATAGCGCCTCTTCGGGGAAAATCTGGTTCGTCACCTCGCCGAGACCCGCGCCGGTCGACTCCAGCAGTCCTTCCTTGTCGATGGCGACCGTGATCGCCTCGCGCACCCGAGAGTCGGCGAGCGCCGGGTTGAGCGCGCCTGCGCGGTCGAAGTAGACGAGTCCGGTCCAGTTCAGCGGGGCGTGCTGGACCTCGAAGCCGGCCGACTCCAGTTCCGCGGCGGTCGTGGGCGAGTTGAAGACGGCCGCGTCGATCTGGCCGGACCGCAGCGCGTTGACGCGGGCGGTCTCGTCGGTCAGCACCATGAACTGCACCGAGTCGTAGGGGAGCTGTTCGCCCCAGTAGTCGTCGTTCCGGACGAAGGTGTACTGAGAACCGACGATCGAGTCGTCTAGGAGGTACGGTCCGGATCCGACCGGCTGGCCGGCGATCGCCTCCGAGCCCAGCGCGTCCGGGCTCGCCATCAGCCCCAGAGCGCTCGCGAGCGAGAACTCGAGCGACGGGTCCGGCTCCGACAGGTTGATTGCGAGTGTGGTCGCATCGACGACCTCGGCCGACTCGATGAGGGCGGCCTGGTTGGCCTGGGGGCCGCCGGCGGACACGAAGTGCTCGATGTTGGCCTTCGCGGCCTCGGCGTCGAAGGGAGCGCCGTCGCTGAAGGTGACGTCGTTCCGCAACGTCAGCGTCAGGCGGGTCCGGCTCTCGTCGTACTCCCACTCCGTCGCCAGGAACGGTTCCAGGCTGCCGTCGGGCGCGCGCTTGATCAGCGTGTCGTACACGGCCTGGTAGTAGGGGAAGGCGTTGCCCTCCTGCGCCGCAGCAGGCGCGAACGACGTCGGCTCGACGAAGGCGCCGAGCGTCAGCAGCGGGGCGGTCCCCTCCGCGCCGGAGGCAGCGGCCTGGTCGGGTTCGCCGGCGCCGCCCGAGCAGGCTGCCAGGGAGAGGGTGAGGGCGCCGGCCGTGACTGCCTGCAGCAACCTCGTCATACGTCGCGACATGTCCGTCCTTACTTCATCGTCAGGCGGGTGGGTGATGCCCGTTGGGATCCTGCGGGCCTGCAAGGCGCGCGGCGTCGCGCGCTCGAACCAGCTGCCTGTTCAGCATAGCGCCCTAAACTGACCGCACGCTAGGTTTGTGGTGCTTCGGCTGACCAGCGGGCGACGGAGGGCGATGCGCACATCGGTGAAGACACCTCCGTGGCACGCGGTCGTCGCCGGGCGGGGCGTCCTGCTCGACGGGGTGGTCGGCAGTTTCGCTCCAGGGCTGCTCGCCGGTGCGTCGATGCGTGCGCCTTCCTGTCCGTGCACGCAGTGTTCGCCGGCGGGCCGCCCGCTTCGAGTGAGGTGCCCGTGACGATCCCGGGGGCGCTGCGCTGCCTCTCACCCGGCACTCACAGGCAGTTCCCAACGCGATGGGGGACGACGGCATGACGACACCCCGCTCCACGGTAGGCCGTGCGCCTACGGACCCGCACCTGCAACGAGGGTCGACGACCCGTGTGGTGGTCGACGGTCGCCCCTGTCTCGTCCGCGGCGTCGAGTTGCACGACTCGATGCCGTCCGAACGGACGGGGCTCGACCGCGCCCTGCGGCACGCGGTCGCCCTCGGCGCCAACACCATGCAGGCGGCCGTCACGTGGCAGGCCGTCGAACCCCGGGAAGGCGAGTTCGACACGATTTCCGTGACCGAGGTCATCGACGCCGCGCGCTGCCGGAGCGCGGTTGATCCTGCTCTGGTTCGGCGCGTGGATGAACGGCACGTCGACCTACGCCCCGGCCTGGGTCGCCGGGGACTGGGATCGCCATCCGCGCTGCATCATGGAGGACGGGACCGTCTCCGCCACGCTCAGCCCGTTCGGCGGTAGCGATCTCGACCTGGCTGCGTTCCGGCGGCTCATGGAGTTCGTCGAGGACTACGGCCGCGACGAGCGAACCGTTCTCATGGTTCAGGTGGAGAACGAGGTGGGTCTGCTGGAGTTCTCGAGGGACCACTCTGCAGCGGCTGCGACCCTCTTCGCGAGCGAGCTGCCGAGCGATCTCCGTGGAGCGCTCGCTGAACGACCAGGGTTCGAGGCGGCTCGCACGTGGGCGGACGTGGGCGCGGATCCGCTCGTCAGGGGACGAGGTCTTCATGGACTGGGGCTTCGCCTCTCGCGTGGAGCGGGTCGCCGAGGCAGGTCGTACCGTCTCGTCCCTGCCCTTCTTCGTCAACGTCTGGCTCGATGGGGACGTCGATCTCGACCTGCCCGGTTTTGAGCTCGCCGGAGGCGGAGAGCCAGGCGGCTACCCGAGCGGGGGCCCTTCCCGCGCGTCGCAGACGTGTGGACCTCGGTCGCGCCCACCATCGATCCGCACACGCCGGACCTGTACTTCGGCGAGCCTGCTGAGGTGTTCGACGCGTTCTCGGCGATGAGCGGTGCGCTGTTCGTCCCCGAGCTCAGGCGGGACGTCGTCGGAGTCGGGGCCGTCTTCCTCGCTGTCCGGGAGCATGCTGCGATCGGCGCCTCCCCCTTCGGGGTGGACTTCGCGCCCCTCGAGGAACTGGCCGACGCGTACCGCCTCCTCGAGGCGGCGGAACCACTGCTGGCCCGTGACGGCGGCGACCGCGCCGTCGTCCGATTCAGCGACGTCGTCATGTCGGTCACACGATCCAGCGCTGTCGGGGTGGAACCGTCAGGCAGCCACGGTTACGGCCGGATCGTGAGGATCGACGAAGACGACTACTTGGTGGTCGGGCGTGGACTGAGGATGGCTCTGAGCTGTGCGGACCCGGTGTGGCGAGTCGCCATCGATCAGGTGCGGGAGTTGACGATCGACGCGGGTCGCTGCCGACCCGGGCGCCTCCTCGGCGGCGACGGGGTGGGAGCGGGTTTGGCACAGGGGTCGGCGACCCCCGCGCTTCGTGCGGGGGTCGCCGACCGGCGTGCACCGGTCGGTGGAGCTCGTGCAGCCGTTCGCCGTCCGGGCTCAGCGGCGGACGGCGTCGATCTTGAGCATCCGGGCGATGACGGTGTCGAGTTCGTCGTCGCGGAAGATCTTCTTCCAGTCGTCCTTGACGATGGACTCGCGGCCGTAGTCCATGGCGATGTGGCAGGCCTCGGAGAACGGGTTGGAGCCGCGCAGCGCGTTGGTCAGGGCGATGCCGGCGTGGCCCCACAGCATCGCCCGGGCGGCCTCGGCGGGCACGCCCACGGTGTTCACCGTCTCGTCCAGCGCTTCCTTGAGCAGGGCGCCGATCATGCAGGCGATGGTCTCCACCAGGGTGGGTTCCAGGACGGCGAGCTGCTTCACGCTGACCCAGTGCACCTGGATGACGGGGGCGTAGATGGTGGTGATGACCTGCTCGGCGACCGCCCGCACCCCCTCGTCGTCTACTTCGAGGGCGGCGACGACCTCCTGAGGGGCGGCGATGCCGCCGAAGGTGTCGGCGTACTCCTCGTCCGTGCGCCGCTCCAGGAAAACCGAGGGGTGGCAGGGGTGCGCCACGGCCTGCGCGACGCCGTCGCGGGAGGCGAGCAGGCCGGCGTAGGCGGCGGCCGGGTCCAGGGTCAGCAGGATCGAGCCGTCCTTCATGCGCGGCACGAGGTCCTCGGAGACCTTGCCGAGCACGACGTCCGGAACGGCCAGGACCACGACGTCGGCGCCGTCGACGGCCGCGTGCGCGTCGACGACCTCGCGGCCGGCGGCGCGGACGCGCTCCTGCCCGGCGGGGGAGTTCTCCGCGTAGCGGACGGTGAAGGCGCTGGTGTCGAGGTTGTTCGACACGCGCATGCCCATCTTGCCGCCGGCGCCGATGACCGCCACGGTCAGGGCACCGGTGCCGGTGGTCGTGGTGGGTTCAGCCAGGTCGGTCATCGCTGGTGCTCCTCGGGCGGGTTCGAGTCGGGGGTCGGGCGGGTCAGGCGGGCGAGGGTGGTGGCCGTCCAGGCGGCCTCGGTGCGGGCGGTGGTCTGCGGATCGCCCTGCCAGGGCAGCCAGTGCTCGGCGATGCGGCTGATGCCGCGGTGCACGGGGTCCACGGCCGCGAAGACGGCGTCGTGGTCGAGCAGGCCCTCGCCCAGCGGCACTCCGGTGAGGGTGAAACCCACCCAGCCCTCGGCCCGGGTGAAGGTGAAGTCCTTCACGTGCCAGTTCTTCACGTGCGGGGCGCAGCGGGCGACCACGTCGGGGGGGTTCTCCAGCGCCGCCACGGTGTTGGCCGGGTCCAGGCAGATCCCCAGGTGCGTGTCGCCGAGGGCCTCGACGACGTCCACCAGGGCGGTGGTGGGCACCTGCTCGTAGGTCTCCAGCGCCAGCGTCACACCGGCGCGGGCGTAGTCGGGCAGGACCTCGCGCAGCCGGCGCTCAGTCTCGCTGCGGTCGGGGCGGTCCTCGGGGTCGGCGGGGCCGGCGGTCCACATGCTGCGCACCAGGCGGGCGCCGAGGGCCTCGGCGATCCCCAGGTGGCGGCGCAGGTGGTCGGGGCGGGTGCCGCGGGTGCCCACCTCCAGCGCCAGGCCGAGCTCCGCCGCGGCGCGGCGCAGGTCCGCCAGCCCGGCGCGGTCCAGCCGGTCCAGGCGGGGGTCGTCGCAGACCTGGAACACCTCGGCACCGAGGTGGGCGGCGTCCTCGAACTGCTCGGTGATGCTCATCGGGCGCTCCACCCGGTCGGAAGAGCGCCAGAAGTACGCGTAGGTCCCCGAACCCGCACCGGTGCGGGTGGTCCCGCTCGGTGCGGGTGGCGCGGGTGCGCCGGAGGGTGCGGTGTCCACGCTGACTCCCGGGAAGGTCGCCCTGCTCGCCCGGCGGAGCGCCGGAGAGGGGTGGTGCGCGGCCCCGGTCCTGCCGACCCGGCCGACGGCTGCTGCGCCGTGCGACGAGTCTGCGACACGAGCGAGGAGTGCGTCAACCGGTTGACCAGAAAAAGGTCAACCGGTTTGCTGGTGCTCTGCTCGGCGGTAGCGTGGTGCCCCGCCGGGATGCTTCGACGACGAGGACGGGTGAGCATGGGCGGACGACTTCACGGCAAGCGCGCTCTGGTGACGGGAGCGGCCTCCGGCATCGGGCGGGCCGTGGCCACCCGCTTCGCAGCGGAGGGTGCGCAGGTGGTGTTCGCCGACCGAGACCTGGACGGCGCGCGGGAGGCGGCGCGGCAGCTCCCCGGTGCGGTGGCGGTGCGCGTGGACGTCACCGACGAGGACAGCGTGCGCGACGCCTACGAGGAGGTGCTCACCGACGGAGCACCCCTGGACGTGGTCGTCGCCAACGCCGGCGTGCAGCTGTTCGGGCAGGACGCGCCCGTCGCGGAGCTGGACCTCGACGTCTGGCGGCGCACCCTCGAGGTGAACCTGACGGGGACGTTCCTGACCGTCAAGCACGCCGTGCGCGCCATGACCGGGCGCGACGGCGCGAACAGGGGCGGGTCGATCATCTGCACCGGCAGCCCCACCGGCCTGAACGGCGAGGGCAAGGACTTCACCGCCTACTCCTCCTCCAAGGCCGGCGTGCACGGGCTGGTGCGCACGGTCGCCGCCGCCTACGCGCACGAGGGCATCCGGGTGAACACCGTCGTGCCGGGCTACACCGAGACCCCGCTGGTGAGCGCCATCTCGGGCGACGAGACCTCGCGGGCGGCGATCGTCTCGCGCACCCCCCTCGGCCGTGCGGGAACCCCTGCGGACGTGGAGGGGATCATGGTGTACCTCGCCGGCGACGAGGCGTCCTTCGCCACCGGCGCGGTCTTCCGCGTCGACGGCGGGATGACGTCGCTGTGAGCGCGGACGTCCCCGGTCCGGTCGCGGACCCGGTGGACGCCTGGCTCGACGACGAACCGGCAGCGCGCCCCCTCCAGGTCGGGGACTGGAACCTCACCCTGCGCGGCACGCACCTGGACGACGTCACCCACCGCGGGCGGCGCCTGCTCAGTTCCCTGCGCGTGGTGGTGCGCGACCACGACTGGCGCACCGTGCCCGCCCGGCTCCGCACGTGTGAGGTCACCACGGGGGACGAGCACCCGCAGGTGCTCCTCGAGGCGGAGCACGAGGCTCTGGGGGCGCGCGTGCGCTGGCGGGGCGTGCTCACCGCGCAGGGCGAGCGCCTGCTGTTCACCGTCGAGGGTCGTGCCGCGAGCACGTTCCAGCGCAATCGGACGGGGATCGTCGTCCTGCACCCCCCGCACCTCGCGGGCACCGCGCTGCGCGTGCTGCACCCGGACGGCACCAGCACCACCACCGCCTTCCCGGTCGCCATCGCCCCGCACCAGCCCGCCCGGGACGTCGCGGGGCTGGCGTGGACCGCGGACGGGACCGACGCGTCCATGACCTTCGCGGGGGACGTGTTCGAGATGGAGGACCAGCGCAACTGGACCGACGCCTCGTTCAAGACGTACAGCACCCCGCTGGACCTGCCGTTCCCCGTGCCGGTCGCGCCCGGCGACCGCTTCACGCAGGCGGTCGAGCTGACGGTGAGCGGCTCCGGTGCGCCGGAGGCGCCCGGGGCGGGCACGACCGCTCCCGCCGACCGCGCCGACGCCGGTCCCACCCGGGTGCAGCTCACCCCGACCGGGCGTCCGGTGCCGCAGCTCCAGGTGGGGGCCTCCACCGCTCCCGGGGACGTCACCGGCCCCGCCCGGTGGTGGACCGGGCCCGTGCTGGTCGAGCTCGCCGCCACCGGCCGCGCCTGGCCCGGCGTGCTGGCCCGCGCTCGCCGTGAGGCCGCCGCCGCACCGCTGGACGTGCGCATCACCGCCGAGGACCCCGCGCAGCTCGAGCCCGTCCTCGCGGCGCTCCGGCGTGGGCCGGGGCCTGTGCCCACCGTCGCCCGGATCGCCGCCTACGACGCCGTCGGGCACACCACGACGCCCGCGCTGTGGGAGCACCTCCTGCGGCACGCCGGCCACCTGCCGCTGGCCGGCGGCACGAGCGCGCACTTCACCGAGCTGAACCGGCGCCACGCCGACCTCCCCGCGGACCTGCCGGCGCTGACCTTCTCCAGCACCCCGCAGATGCACGACACCGGCCGGCGCCAGCTGCTGGAGTCCCTCGCCGTGCAGCGCCTGACCGCCGAGCAGGCCGTCGCGATCGCCGGTGACCGCCCGGTGCACATCGGTCCCGTCACCCTGCGCCCGCGCTTCAACGCGGTGGCCACCTCCCCCCGACCGCCCGCGGACGCCGACGTCGTCCCCGAGGGCACCGGGCCGCACCACGTGTGGCAGGCCGACGACCCGCGCCAGGCCGGCCGCGGCTTCGCCGCCTGGCTCATCGCCTCCTTCCAGGCGTTCTCGGCGGCCGGCGTCGCCTCGATCACCTACGCCGAGACGTGGGGGCCCAGGGGCTTCGGCACGGCCGACGGCACCGCGTTCCCCGCCGCTGAGCCGCTGCAGTGGCTCCACGAGGTGAGCGGCTGGGAGCTGCTGGGAGCCCCTCTGCTGCCGGGCGTCGGGATCGTCGCGGCCCGGCGGCACGGCCGGGTCGTCGTCCTCCTCTCGGAGCTCACCGGCTCCGCCCGGCACCTCGACGTCGCCGGCCGGCTCGTGCACCTGCGACCGTGGGGCACCACCCGCTGCGAGGGCGCGTCGCCCCCTCCGGGGACGACCCTCGACGGCGGGCCCTCCGCGGTGCTCCCTGGGCTAGCGTGACGACGTGCCGGCCTTTCGAGACGACGACCCAGCCCGGCTGAAGCTGGATCTGCAGGCTCTCCCGCGAGGGTCCGCGGTCGCAGAGGTCGCTCGCCAGATGACCTCGCTCATCGCCCAGGGGCAGTTCCCCCCCGGGTCCCGGTTGCCTCCCGAACGCCGGCTGGCGGAGTCCCTCGGCGTGGGCCGCTCGGCGGTGCGCGAGGCGCTGGCGGCGCTGGAGATCCTCGGTCTGGTGCAGGTGCGTCCCGGCTCGGGCACCTACATCCGCGACAGCATGTCCGAGCTGCTGCCCACCACGCTCAGCTGGGGCCTGATGCTCTCCGCCGAGCACACCGCGCACCTGTCGGAGGTGCGCAGCGCCCTGGAGGTGCGCGCGGCCGTCCTGGCCGCCGAGCGCGGCGACGAGGACACCCTGGAGCTCCTGCGCGTGCACCTGGAGACGATGGAGGCCAGCACGGAGGACCTGCCCGCCTTCATCGAGGCGGACGCCGGTTTCCACCTGCAGCTGGCCCGGGCGGCGGGCAACGAGGTGATGAGCGACCTGCTGCAGACCGTGCGCTCGTTGCTGCGGGTCTGGGTCGAGCGAGGCCTGCGCAGCAGCGAGCAGGCCGTGACCGCCTGCCGCGAGCACCGGGCGGTGTACGAGGCGATCGCCGCCCACGACCCGCGAGCGGCGGAGGCCGCCATGAACGTCCACATGCGCACCGCCGGCGACCGCGTGGAGCACGCCGACGCCCTGCCGGTGAGCGGTGAAGGACCTACCGCTGAACGCAGCGCCTGAACGCCACCGCAGGAGGAACCCGTGAGCAAGACGCCTCGAACCGTCCGCCTCGTCGTGGACACCGACGCCAAGAACGAGGCGGACGACCAGTACGCGGTCGTTCACGCGCTGCTGTCCGAGACGCTCGACGTGCGCGGAATCGTGCCGGCCCACTTCGGGGACGCGCGCTCGGCGACGAGCATGGCCGACAGCCGCGCCGAGGTGGAACTGCTGCTGGAGCTGCTCGGACGCACCGGTTCGGTCCGGGTCGCGGACGGGGCCCCGGTCGCGCTGCCGGACGAGCGCACCCCCGTGGACAGCCCCGGTGCCCGCCTGATCGTGCAGGAGGCGCTGGCCGACGACGGCCGCCCCCTGTTCGTGGCGTTCCTGGGCCCGCTGACCGACATGGCCTCGGCGCTGCTGCTGGAGCCGCGGATCGCGGAACGGGACCTCACGGTGGTGTGGATCGGCGGGCCGTCCTACGACGGGGTCTGGGACGGGCCGAAGCCGGAGTTCAACCTCAGCAACGACGTGCACGCCGCGAACGTCGTGTTCGGCAGCGGTGCCGAGCTGTGGCAGGTGCCGCGCTCGGTGTACACGCGCGTCGGCGTCGGGTACGCGGAGCTGGAGGAGCGCGTGGCCCCCTGCGGGCGCATCGGCCGGTACCTCGTGGACCAGCTCGTCGGGTGGAACGACGAGCACCACCCCCGGGCCATCGAGCACCGCTCCCTGGGGGACTCGCCCGCCGTCGGGGCGGTGCTGAACCCGCAGGGCGCGGTGTGGCGCCGGCGGGTGGCGCCCCGGTTCACCGAGGAGTGCACGATGACCGGGGGCACCGACCCGGGGCGCACGCTGCTGGTGTGCGAGGAGTTCGACACCCGTTACCTGCTGGAGGACTTCTTCGCGAAGCTCCGGCGGGCTACCGCGGGCTGACGTCCCCGGTCACCGCGCTGAACCGCTGACCCCGGCCGGGGACCACGCCCCGCCCGTCGTCCCGCCCGCCGCCGGGTTCCAGCACGGTGCCGGTGAACGCGAACGGGATCCCTGCGGCCAGGGCGGGGCTCGGCCGGTCCATCAGCTGCAGGTGCAGGTGGGGTTCGCTGGAGTTCCCCGAGTTCCCGCACTCCCCGAGCACCTCCCCGGCCGCGACGACGTCGCCGGGGCGCACCCGCAGCGATCCGCGGCGCAGGTGCGCGTAGCAGGCGAAACTGCCGTCGCCGTGGTCGACGACGACGTGGTTGCCGATGACGAGTCGCCAGCTGACCAGGTCGCGCAGCGCGCCCTCCAGGAAGAGGAACGGCAGCGCCAGCCAGCTGTTGCGGGAGCGGTGGTCGCGGGCCCGGCCGGAGGCGCGCACCACCCGCCCGCCGGCCCCGGCGAGGATCGGCTGACCGAACGGGGGAACCGCTGCGGCGGCAGGAGACCACCGCCGACGCCGAACGGCGGCCGGGAACCGTCGGCCGGGTCGGCGAGCAGGTCGACGGCGTAGGTCTGCCCGTAGCCGTGGGTGCCGTGGCTGGGCACGCGGTCGGCGGGCGTGGACAGCGCCTGCCAGCGCCCGGTGACGACCGGACCGATCAGCCGCGCGGGCGGCCGGGGGCCGCCCCCGAACACCGTCAGCGCCACCACGAGGACGACGAGCACGACGAGGGCGGGCACCACGAGCGGTTCCAGCAGCCGCGGCACCCCCGGCCCGGGCAGCACCTCCAGCGCCACCAGCACGACGACGAGCAGGCACAGGCCGCGGTTCGCGGCGCCGCGCAGCCGGGCCAGCGCCCGCACCCACCCGGGCAGCGCGGGGGCGGATCCGGTGGTGCGCAGCGGAGCGGGGGTTCGAGGGCTCACGTCGGCCTCCACGCAGGGGTCGGGGGTTCGGGGTGCTTCAGCGCTCGGCGGCCAGCAGCAGGACGAGCAGGGGCACCACGCGCGGGGCGGGCACCTCGTAGCGGCCGCGGCCGGTGCTGCGCAACCAGCCGGCGGCGACGAGCTGGCGCAGGTGGTGGTGCAGCTGCCCGGTGGTGCCCACGCCCTCCAGGCGCGACAGGTCCCCGGTGGAGGTGGTGCCGCGCAGGACGTGCTGCACCAGCAGCAGCCGCACGGGGTGGGCCAGGGCGTCCAGGGCGCCGGCGCGCGCCGACCAGTCGGCCTCCAGCAGCGCCTCGGTGGTCGAACCCTGCTGCCACTCGTACGTCAGGTCTCCCGGCAGCCGCACCGTGCCGGTCATCAGCACGCCGCCGTCCTCACCGACGCGCCCGCGCAGGCCCTCCAGGGCCCAGAACCGCTCGCCGTCCAGGCCCGCCCGCGCGCCGCCGGCGCCCGCCCGCAGCAGCGCGAGGACCTCGTCGAGCTTGTCGGAGACGGTCGGCTCCTGCCCCTCCGCAGACTCGGCCACACGCCCAAAGTACGGATGCACGACGCTGAACGTCAAGCACTACCCGGGCTTCTCGCGTCGGAGTACGCATTCACGTAGTTCCAGGTGTGGTGGTGACCACACCGGCGGGCGGCGGCCGGGAACGTCCCCGCGAGGCGTCACACTGGTGCCGTGACGATGACCGACCCCGCTGTGGTGACCGGCGCCGCCCCGGCACCCGCCACCGACGACGCGGCCGCCGCCCGGCTCGCGGACCGCCTCGCCGCCGCGCTCGGCACCCCCGCCGGCTCCGGCGTCGTGGACGCCTCCACCCGCCGCCGCGCCGAGTACACGACCGACGCCTCCAACTACCGCGTCGTGCCGCAGGTCGTCGTCTTCCCCCGCTCGATCGAGGACGTCGAGGCCGTGTTCGCCGTGTGCCGCGAGCTGGGCGTGCCGTTCACCAGCCGGGGGGCGGGCACCTCCGTGGCGGGCAACGCCGTCGGCACCGGCGTCGTCCTGGACTTCTCCCGGCACCTGAACCGCGTCCTGGAGATCGACGCGGAGGGTGCCACCGCGCTCATCGAGCCGGGCGTGATCCTCGACGACCTGCAGCGCGAGGCCGCCCCGCACGGCCTGCGCTTCGGCCCGGACCCCTCCACCCACGCCCGCTGCACCGTCGGCGGCATGATCGGCAACGACGCCTGCGGTTCGCACGCCCTCGCCTACGGCCGCACCAGCCACAACGTCCTCGCGCTCGAGGTCCTCGACGGGCACGGGCGCCGGTTCTGGACCGACGAGCCGCCCGCCGACCTGCTCGCCGGGCTGGAGGCGGTGGCCGGCCGCCACCTCGCCACCATCCGCACGGGGTTCGGCACGTTCGGCCGGCAGGTGTCCGGCTACGCGCTGGAGCACCTGCTGCCCGAGACCGGCGGCCCGCGCGGCACCGCCCTGGCCCGGCTGCTCACCGGCTCCGAAGGCACCCTCGCCACGATCCTGCGCGCCCGCGTGCGGCTCGTGCGGCAGTCCCCGTCCACGACGTTCGTCGTCCTCGGCTACGACTCCATGCACGAGGCCGCCGACGCCACCCCCGCCCTGCTGACCCACCGCCCGCTCGCGGTGGAGGGCATCGACCGCCGCCTGGCCGACGCCGTCGTCCGCCGCGGCGGGTCCGTCGACGGGCTGCCCACGGGCAACGGGTGGCTGTTCGTGGAGATGGGCGGTGAGACCCCCGAGGAGTCCCTGGCCGCCGCCGGCGCGATGGTCGCCGACTCGGGGGCGCTGGACTCCGTCGTCATCCCCACCGCCGCCGACGCCCGCGCCCTCTGGCGCATCCGCGAGGACGGCGCCGGCCTGGCCGGGCGCTCGCCGGAGGGCCAGCCCGCCTGGCCCGGCTGGGAGGACGCCGCCGTGCCGCCGGAGAGGCTGGGACAGTACCTGCGCGAGTTCGACGCGCTCATGGCCTCCCACGGCGTCGACGGACTGGCCTACGGGCACTTCGGCGACGGCTGCATCCACGTGCGCATCGACTTCCCGCTCTACGACGACGGCGGCGCCGAGCGCACCCGTGCGTTCCTGGAGGACGCCGCGCGCCTGGTCGCGAAGCACGGCGGCTCCCTGTCCGGCGAGCACGGCGACGGCCGCGCCCGCGGCGCCCTGCTGCCGCTGATGTACGACGCGGACTCCATCGCCGCGTTCGAGGAGGTCAAGCGCGCCTTCGACCCCGCCGACCTGCTCAACCCCGGCGTCCTCGTGCGGCCCGCGCCGCTCGACGCGGACCTGCGCGTCCCCGCCGCCCGCCCCGCCCACGCGCTGGGGATGCCGCTGAAGTTCGCGTACTCCCACGACGGCGGGGACCTGACCCGCGCGGTGCACCGCTGCGTCGGCGTGGGCAAGTGCCGCGCCGACTCCGGCGGCGTCATGTGCCCCAGCTACCTGGCCACCGGTGACGAGAAGGACTCCACGCGCGGGCGCGCCCGGCTGCTGCAGGAGATGGCCAACGGCACGCTCGTCACCGACGGCTGGCGCTCCGAGGAGGTCCACGAGGTCCTGGACCTGTGCCTGTCCTGCAAGGGGTGCACCGTCGACTGCCCCGCGGGCGTGGACATGCCCACGTACAAGGCGGAGTTCCTCGACAAGCACTACGCCGGGCGGCTGCGGCCGATGAACCACTACCTGCTCGGCTGGCTGCCGCGCTGGTCGAGGCTGGCCACGCTGCACCGGTTCGAGGCGAAGCTCGTCAACGCACTCACCGGCGTGCCCGCGCTGGCGGCCCTCGCCAAGCGCGTCGGCGGCATCGCGCAGGAGCGGCCGCTGCCGAGGTTCGCCGAGCAGACGTTCCGCGCCTGGTTCGGCAAGCGCCCGGTGCGCACCGGTGGGCAGCCCGTCGTGCTGTGGGTGGACTCCTTCACCGAGCACTTCTCGCCCGAGGTCGGCAAGGCCGCGGTGACGCTGCTGGAGCACCTCGGTTTCGACGTCACCGTCACCACCGAGCGGGTCTGCTGCGGGCTGACGTGGGTGTCCACCGGCCAGCTCGACGGCGCCAAGAAGCAGTTGCGCGCCTCCCTGGACGCGCTCAGCGCCCCCGGCCTGCCCGCCGACGCGCCGGTCGTCGGCCTGGAACCCTCCTGCACCGCGCTGCTGCGCGAGGACGCCGCGGAACTGCTGCCCGGTGACCCGCGCGCCCACGCGCTGAAGACCCGGGTGAAGACGCTCTCCGAGCTCATCGCCGAGCAGCGGCCGGACTGGGTCCCGCCGCGCCTGGACCCCGACGGAGACGTGCGCGCCGTCGTGCAGCCGCACTGCCACCAGCACGCCGTCATGGGTTTCGCGCCCGACGCCGCGCTGCTGGCCAAGGCCGGGGTGGACGCCCAGGTCCTGTCCGGCTGCTGCGGCCTCGCCGGGAACTTCGGCGCCGAGGACGGGCACTACGACGTCTCGGTGAAGGTCGCCGAGCACGCGCTGCTGCCGGCTCTGCGCGGCATCGAGCAGGACCCGGGCGCAGTGGTCGTGGCCGACGGCTACTCCTGCCGCACCCAGTCCGACAACCTCGCCGGGGTGCGCCCGAAGCACCTGGCGGAACTGCTCGTCGAGGCGCTGCAGCGGCAGGGCTGAGGGTCCGACCGCCGTGCGGGCGCCCGGGCTCCGTGGCACGGTGGCGGGCGTGGACGGCGTGACGCTCTGGTGGGACGGCTGGGCACCTGTCGTGCGGGCGCTGGTCGTCGGGACGCTCGGGTACCTCTGGATCGTGGGCGTCCTGCGGATCAGCGGGCCGCGGAACATGGCGAAGATGACGCCCTTCGACTTCGTGCTGACGGTGACCCTCGGGTCGGCCTTCGGGCGGGTGCTCACCTCGAAGGACACCTCGCTCGCCACGGCCCTGGTGGTCTTCACCCTGCTGGTGGTCCTGCAGTGGGCGATGGCGTTCCTGCGCCAGCGGTCCGCGCTCGTGAACCGGCTCGTGGCGACGAGCCCCGTCCTCCTGTTCCACGACGGGCGGTTCGTGCGCGAGACGATGCGCAGGCACCGGTTCACCGAGGCCGACATCCACTCCGCGGCCCGGGAGAACGGCCTCGGCTCGCTGGAGGGCGTGGCCGCCGTCGTCCTCCAGGCGGACGGGGAGTTCTCGGTGATCGAGAAGAGCTCGATGCGGGACGGATCGTCGGTGGACCCGTTCGTCGTGCGGGACTGAGCCTCCGTCCGGCCGAGCTGCTGCACGACCCGTGCGTGTCCGGCGGGTCGTCGAAGGTGCGGCACGACGCGGGTGATGGATCACGTCGCCGCGGGAGCGGGCGGAGGGGGACACGGGTGTTGGCTCACCGCGGTCCTCGGCGGAGGGACCACGCGCCGACCGCGGCGGTCAGCGGCACGAGTGGCCGGTACGCCACCCGCAGCACGCGTGCACCGATGGAGGAGTGGCGTTCTTCGAGGTCGACACGGGCGCGCAGGTGTTCCTTGGGGCCGTAGGTGCTCGGTGGAGGTGTGAGGTGCACTTCGACGCGGTGCAGGTGCTTGATGCTCTTGTAGCCGTACTGCCGCGGCGACACGAGCCGCAGGGGTGCGCCGTGGGCGAGGGTGAGCGGCTCGCCGTCGAGGCGGTCGGCGAGCACCACGTCGGGAGCGAGCGCGTCCTCGAGCAGCAGCACGGCACGTGTGCCGTCCAGCCCTTCCGCGACGACGCACCGCGCTTCGGCGGCCGGTCCGCACGCCGGCGCGACGACGTCGTGCCAGAAGGAGCGGAAGGGGAGCCCGCTCCAGCGAAGGCCGCGTGTCGTCCACGTCGTGACGCAGTGGAAGTCGGCCACCACCTCCGCCCGCCGAGCCGGTGGCACGGCCTCGTGCAGGGGGAGTCGGAGCTCGTGCTCGACGGCTCCGGTGACGGTGATCACGGGCTCGGCCGGTAGTCGCGGCGGACGCCTCAGCGGGTCGTCCGAGAAGCGCGGGAAGACGCCGAGTTCGCGTTGGCCCGGCGGGAGGCCGGCGCCCCGGTGCCGGGGCAGCAGGTCGCGCAGGCGGTGCTGCGCCGGGTGTCGTGGCGGTGTCACGGCTGGGCCGGTCTTCCGCCGGGCACCCGCCCCGACCGCCAGAGCAGGACGGTCAGCGCGGCGGCCACGGGCGTCCACAGCACCCGCTCCGGGAGCGAGGGCGAGGCGAGGTTCATCACCGTCCCCAGGGCCGTGACGCAGGCGGCGCCGGTGAGGACCCGTCGCCGGGCGCGCGGGGGCACGAGCGCCGAACCGGCCGTCACGGCCAGCAGTGCGTAGGCGACCGCGGAACCCGCGCTGGCCGCGCGCAGCCCGGGCGGCAGGGCGCCGGGGTTCGCACCGCCCCAGGCGGCGGCCCCCCCACGGCGCGCCCGCGGCGAGCGCGACCTGGAACGCGGCCACACCGCCGCACAGGGCGCGGGCGGCGACGGCCGATCGGCCGGGACGGGGGGGAGGGGGTGCGGGGAGCGGCATGCCTGGAAGATAGGGGTATCTAGCAGATATGCTCAAGGGGTGGCAAGGACCCCCCAGACGCAGCTGGCCGTGCTCGGCGCCCTGTCGATCGAGCCCATGACGGGCTACCGGTTGCGCGCCGAGATCGTGCAGACGCTGGGCCACTTCTGGCACGAGAGCTTCGGCCAGGTCTACCCGGCGCTGTCCGCCCTGGAGGAGGCCGGGCTGGTCGAGCGCGAGCGCGGCGGCGATCGGGCGACCGGTCGCTCCGGCAACGTCTTCCGCCTCACCGCGGCCGGCCGGGAACGCCTGCGCGAGCTCCTGGCCGAGCCGTTCCAGCAGCCCTCCCCGCGCGACCCGCTCCTGCTGCGCCTGTTCTTCGCCCACCACGTCGACCCCGCGCTCGTGCGCGGCTGGCTCACCGAGGCGCTGGCCGGGGCGGAGCGCGCCTGCGAGCACTACGACGAGCTGCGCGCCGAGATCGAGCGGGAACCCGACTTCGCCACCCGCGGGGTGTTCCGCCTGCTGACCGTCTCGGCCGGCCGGCACGCCGCCCGGGCGCGGGCGGACTGGGCGCGCGAGGCGCTGGAGCTGCTGGAGGCGGCCGGGGACGGGAGGGGGCGGCGTGCGGATCGTGATCGCTGAGGACGACGCGCTGCTGCGCGAGGGGCTGACGCTGCTGCTGCGTGCGGAGTCCCTCGACGTGGTGGCCGCGACCGGCAACGCCTCGGAGTTCCTGGCGGCCGTCGACGCGCACCGGCCGGAGGTGGCCGTCGTCGACGTGCGCATGCCGCCCACCTTCACCGACGAGGGGGTCCTGGCCGCCGTCGAGGCGCGGCGCCGCCACCCCGGCCTGGCGGTGCTGGTGCTGTCCGCCCACGTCGAGCAGACCTTCGCGACCGAGCTGCTGGTGGGCGGGGCGGGCGGGCTGGGCTACCTGCTCAAGGAGCGCGTCGGCCACGTCCAGCAGTTCCTCGACGCCCTGCGGCGCGTGGTGGCGGGGGGCACGGCCATCGACCCGGAGGTCGTCGCGCAGCTGCTGACCCGCGTCCACGCCGACCGGGGCCTGGACCGCCTCAGCCCGCGGGAGCTGGAGGTGCTGGCGCTGATGGCCGAGGGGATGGGCAACGGCGCGATCGCCCGGCGGCTGGTCGTCACCGAGGGAGCCGTCCACAAGCACATCCGCGCCGTCTTCGCCAAGCTGGACCTGGCGCCCGCCGACGACAGCGACCGGCGCGTCACCGCCGTGCTGCGCTACCTGGAGCGCTCGGGGTGAGCCCGACCGCGCGTCACGCCCGCGCGGGCAGGGTGACGCGGACGGTGGTGGGCCCCCCGGGCGGGCTGTGCAGGGACATCGTGCCGTCCAGGGCCTCGACGCGGCGCCGGATGCCCTCCAGGCCGGTGCCCGCGCGCTCGTCGGCGCCCCCCGCGCCGTCGTCGTGGACCTCCACCACCAGCCGGCCCGCGTCGGTGCGCAGGTGCACCCGGACGTGCGTGGCCCGGCTGTGCTTGGCGGTGTTCGTCAGGGCCTCGGCCACGGTGAAGTGGGCGGCCGCGGCCACGGCGGCCGCCACGGGGGGCAGCGGCTCCTCCCGCACGCTGCACGGCACGGGGCTGTGCGCCGCCAGGCCGGCCACGGAACCGGCCAGGCCCCGGTCGGCCAGGGCCGGCGGGTAGATGCTGCGCACCACGCCCCGCAGGTCCGCCAGCGCCTCCTCGGCGGCGGTGCGCGCCGCCAGGACCACGGGCAGCGCGGTGGCCGGGTCGCGCGCGAGGGCGCGCTCGGCGATGCCCAGGTGCATCGCCACGGCCACGATCCGGTTCTGGACGCCGTCGTGCAGGTCGCGCTCGATGCGCCGCAGCTCCACGGCGTGGGCGTCGACGGCCGCGGCCCTGGTGGCGGTGACCTGCGCCAGCCGCTGGGCCAGCGCCGCGGGCGGCGGCGTCAGGCGGGCGGCGTTCAGGCGCAGGTACCCGCGTGCCAGGGGCGGGACGACGAGCGCGCCCACCGCGGCGTACCCGGCACCGATCAGGACCGTCAGGCCCGCCTGCCCCCACGAGGCCACCGGTGTGTTCAGCGTGGAGACGGTGCCGGGGAACAACGGCCACGCGGCGGCCAGCGCGAGGTTCTGCACGAGCCCGATCGGTGCGCTCAGGGCTGCGACCCCGGCCAGCGTGCCGGCGGTGGCGTGCAGCACCAGCCAGCCGAGGTCGCGGCGCACCGCGGGTGCCGCCGGCTCGTCGGCGAGCGCGCCGGGCGGCGACGGCGGGAGCCCCAGGTGGCGCCCGGTGCGCCGCCGCTCGAACTCGGCCAGCGCACCGACCGCGCGCACCAGGCGCGGCACCAGGGGCCAGGTGACGACCAGGGCCGCGCACGCGACCAGCGCGAGCAGCAGGGCGCCGGCCGCCAGGCCCGTCGCGGTGCCGTCCACGAGGAACCGGAAACCGCGCAGGTGCCCCTGCCACCGACCGGTCGCGGTCAGCGCCTCGTCCACGCCGACATGCTCCCGGCCCCGCCGCGGCGTTGTCGAGCCCCCGTGGCGGGGGGCGACGGGGCCGTCCGTGCGCCGGTTCAGGCGACCGGTGCCGGTTCGCCCAGGAACCCCAGCAGGGCGTCGGTGACCTCCCGGGCGTGGGTCCACAGCAGCCCGTGCGGGGCGCCCTCGACCTCGACGTACGTCGCCGAGGGCAACTGCCGCAGCGTCTGGCGGGCGGTGGCGTCGATCGGCAGGATCCGGTCCTCGGTGCCGTGCAGGACCAGCACCGGCACGTCGAACTCCAGCAGGTCCTCGCGGAAGTCCGTGAGCCAGGTCGGCACGCACGCGGAGGCGGCGTGCGGCGCGGACGCGGCGGCCACCGCCCAGCTGGCGTCCACGGCCGCCTGGCTGATCCGCTCGCCCAGCGTCCGGTCGAGGTTGTAGAAGTCGGCGAGGAAGCTCTCGAAGTACGCGTAGCGGTCGGCGGTGACGGCGCCCAGGATCCCCTCGAAGACCGCCCCGTCCACCCCGGTGGGGTTGTCGTCGGTCTTCAGCAGGAACGGCTGCAGCGAGGCCAGCAGCGCCACCTTCGCCACCCGCTCGGAGCCGTAGCGCCCCAGGTAGCGCGTCACCTCGCCGGAACCCATGGAGAAACCCACGAGCACGACGTCGCGCAGGTCCAGGGCGGTCAGGAGCGCGTCCAGGTCGGCGGCGAAGGTGTCGTAGTCGTAGCCGGTGGTGGGCCTGCTGGAGCGGCCGAAACCGCGCCGGTCGTAGGTGATGACGCGGTAGCCCGCCTCCAGCAGCGCCGGCTGCTGCTTCTCCCACGAGTCCCCGTCCAGGGGGTAGCCGTGGATGAGCACGACGGGCTGGCCGGTGCCGTGGTCCTCGTAGTGCAGTTCGACCGGGGCGCTGTTCTCGGTGCCGACGGTGGTGCTGGGCATGGGGCCTCGTCCCTCTCGGTGGTGGTTCCGCGGCGCTGGGCGTCCGGGGTGGCACAGACGCTAGGAGGGCGGGACGGGGGCGGTCGATGGCGCTGGCTCCCGTACCGGGGGTACAGCCTGCTGCACCTCCCGGCCGGGGTACGGGTGTGCTCGGCCGCCCCTCGGCCGTGGCACGCTGACGCGGTGGCAGCACCTCCCCGTCCCGCCGCGGTGCGCCGCGGCTCGAACCTGCCCCGCGTCGGCGACTACAACAAGGTCGTCGTCCTGGACGCCGTGCGCCGGCACGCCGAGGGCCTCAGCCGCGTGGAGCTGGCCGCCCTGACGGGCCTGTCGGCGCAGACCGTCTCCAACATCTGCCGGCACCTCATCGAGCAGGAGCTCGTCGTCGAGGCCGGCAAGCAGGGCGGGGGGCCGGGCAAGCCCCGCACGATCCTGCAGCTGGCCCCCTCGGGCCGCTACGCCGTCGGCGTGCACCTGGACCCGGTCGTCGTGACCACCGTCGTCCTCGACCTGCGCGGCGGTGTCGTCGCACGTTCCGACGTGCCGCTGGCCCCCGAGGCGCCCCCGGAGGAGACGCTGGCGCTCGTCGCTGCGGAGGTGACGTCCACCGTGCGGGTCTCGGGGGTTCCGGCGGACCGCCTCGTCGGGCTCGGCGTGGCGGTGCCCGGGCCCGTCGACGGGCCGGCCGGGGAGGTCGTGGGCGCGCCGAACCTGCCCGGCTGGGCCCGGGTGCCGGTGCGCCGCGCGCTGTCCGAGGCCACCGGTCTGCCCGTGCTGCTCGACAAGGACGTCGTCGCGGCGGCCGTGGCCGAGATGTGGGCCGGCGGTGCCGGGCCGACGGGCAGCTTCGCCTTCGTCTACCTCGGCACGGGCATCGGCACCGGCCTGGTGCTGCGCGGGGAGGTGCTGCGCGGCTCGTCCGGCAACGCCGGCGAGGTCGGTCACCTGGCCGCGGACGGCGAGGGGCCGGTGTGCGAGTGCGGGCAGCGCGGGTGCCTGGGGGAGCGGAACGCGCCCCGGTCGCTGGTGCTGCAGGCGCAGGCGGCGGGGCTGGGGCCGTGGCCGCTGGACGACGTGCTCGGTGTCGACCGTGCCCTGGGGGAGGTGTGCCGCCTCGCCGACGAGGGGGTGCCCGCGGCCGTCGAGGTCGTCGACGCCGCCGCGGCCCGGGTGGCGCGCGCGGTCTCGGGCGTGCAGAACCTCCTGGACCTGGACCTCGTCGTCTTCGGCGGGCCGCTGTGGCCGCGGCTGGAGCGCCGCTTCCTGGAGGTGGTGCCCCCGCTGGTGCGGGCCCGCGAGGTGGCCGCACCGCTGCACGCGGTGCAGATCGGCGGCACCCGGGTGGGGCGCGACGTGGCCGCGGTGGGCGCCGCCTGCCTGGTCCTCGACGACGCGTTCAGCCCCCGGTCCTCGGTGCTGCTCGTCAGCTCTTGACGGACGCAAGTCCAATTGATTTACATACTCCGTGGCGGGTCGACGGTGACCCCCCTGGCATGCGGAGGAGCACCATGGCGCGCAGACGGCACTTCCTCGCGACGGCCGCGGCCGCGACCCTCGCCCTGACGGCCTGCGGGGGAGCGAACAGCGGCGGGGACGACGACGGGACCATCCGGGTCGCCTACCAGCGGACGGCCCAGTTCACCCAGCTCGAGGACGTCCTCGAGAAGGCCAAGACCGAGTACGAGGCGGCGAACGAGGGGAAGACCGTCGAACTGGTCCCCATCGAGGCCGAGCAGGACCAGTACTTCACCAAGCTGGCCCTGATGAACCGCTCGGCCTCCACGGCGCCCGACGTCATCTACGAGGACAGCTTCCAGGTCCGCTCCGACGCCGCCGCCGGCTACCTCGCCCCCGTCGACGACATGCTCGCCGAGTGGGAGGACTGGCCCCAGTTCGACGAGACCGCCAAGCAGGCGGGCCTCGGCGACGACGGCAAGACCTACGGGGTCTCCATGGGCACCGACACGCGCGGCATCTACTTCAACAAGCGGATCTTCGAGCAGGCCGGGCTGCCCACCGACTGGCAGCCCACCACCTGGGACGACGTGCTCGCCGCCGCCCGCACCGTCAAGGAACGCGTGCCCGGCGTCATCCCGCTGAACGTCTACGCCGGACGCGCCGCGGGCGAGGCGACCTCCATGCAGGGCTTCGAGATGCTGCTCTACGGCACCGGCGACGAGCTGTACGACGCCGACACCCAGAAGTGGATCACCGGCTCCCAGGGGTTCCGCGACGCGCTCGGCTTCTACGACACCGTCTACTCCGAGGGACTGGGCCCCGAGACCTCGCTCATGCTCGACGCGGCCCTCGGCGCCCGCATCAGCACCGAGCTGCTCCCGCAGGGCGAGCTCGCCATGGCGATCGACGGTTCCTGGCTGCCCGGCGCGTGGATCTCCGGGGAGAACGAGTGGCCGGAGTGGGAGCAGACCATGGGCATCGCCGCCATGCCCACGCAGGACGGCCAGGACCCCGGCCGCACCTCGATGTCCGGCGGCTGGCTCCTGTCGGTCGGCTCGACGGCCGCCGACCCCCAGGCGGCGTTCGACTTCATCACGGTCGCCCTCAACCGCGAGAACGCCCTGAAGTACGACACCGAGAACAGCCAGATCGCGGTGCGCAAGGACGTCGCCCAGGACCCGGAGTACCTGGCGTACAACCCGTCCTTCGAGTTCTTCTCCTCCCTCGTGCCCGTGACCCACTTCCGCCCGGCCACCCCGGACTACTCGCAGATCTCCGCGAACATCCAGGTCGCCGCCGAGGCCGTCGCCACCGGCAGCCAGACCCCCGAGGAGGCCGCGGCCGCCTACGACGAAGGGCTCGTCGGCATCGTCGGCGAGGACCGCACGCAGGCGGCGGGCTGACCGTGGCGACCGCCGTCACCACCCACGGCCCGGGGGGGGGGGGGGGGGGGGGGCCCCCGGGGGGGGGGGGGGGGGGGGGGGGGGGGGGGGGGGGGGGGGGGGGGGGGGGGGGGGGGGCGGGGGCGGGGCCGCGGGGTGGGGGCGGCGGCGCGGCGCCCGCGCG
>NZ_JBJLRI010000099.1:0-12269 GCF_050871405.1 Kineococcus esterisolvens | reverse complement strand
CCCCCCCCCCCCCCCCGCCCCCCCCCCCCCCCCCCCCCCCCCCGCCCCCCCCCCCCCCCCCCCCCCCCCCCCCCCCCCCCCCCCCCCCCCCCCCCCCCCCCCGCGCCGTCCCGCGTCGCCCGCGTCGCGGGCCCGCCGCGCCCGTCGCCCGCAGCCCGTCGTCGAGAGCAGGCAGGAAGCCCCGTGAGCACCCCTCCCGTCCCCGTGCGCGCCGCGCAGCCCGAGCTGCGGCGCTGGTCGCCGCCCGCCGTGCAGGTGCTGCCCGGACCGCTGACCGCCGCCGACCTGACCGGCTGCGACGTGCTGGGCGTGCCCGTGGCCCCCGGCGAGGAGGCGGTGCAACCACGACCGGGTGCCGCCGACGCGGCCGTGCGCTACGGCGTCGACCTGGCCGCGCTCTGCGCGGCGGAGGAGGTCTCCGGCGAGGCCGGCCGCGCCACCCGGCTGCCCGTGCCGGCGCCGCAGGGCTCACCCCGCCGGCTGCTCGTGCTCGGCGTCGGCGACTCCTCCCCGCAAGCTCTGCGTCGGGCGGGTGCCGCGCTGGCGCGCGCGGCCGGGCCGGCCGGGGACGTGGCCACCACGCTCGCCGACGGCGCCGGCGCCGACGGGGTGCGCGCCGTCGTCGAGGGCTTCCTCCTGGCCTCCTACACCCCGCCCACCGCGGGGCGCGGGACGCCGGCCGAGCCCGCAGGGCGGCGGCTGCTGCTGGTCGGCGACGTGCCCACCGCGGCCGTGGCCCGCGGCGAGGCGCTGGCCGCGGCGACGGTCCTGGCGCGCGACCTGGCCGCCACCCCGTCCAACGTCAAGGACCCCGCCTGGCTCGTCGCCCAGGCGCGCGCGGCCGTGGCCGGGCACGGGGTGGGGGTGACGGTGCGCGAGGAGGCTCAGCTGCGCCGCGACGGCTTCGGGGGCCTGCTCGCCGTGGGTGCCGGCTCGCCGTCCCCGCCGGCGCTGGTGGAGCTGCGGCACCGCCCCCGGGGGCGCGCCGCCGCCGGGGCCCCGCACGTCGTCCTTGCAGGCAAGGGCATCACCTACGACACCGGCGGCCTGGCGCTGAAGCCGCGCGAGTCGATGGTGTCGATGAAGACCGACATGACGGGTGCGGCGGTCGTGCTGGCCGTGGTGGCCACCGCGGCGCGGCTGCAGCTGCCGGTGCGCGTGACCGGCCTGCTGGCTCTGGCGGAGAACGCCTTCGGCGGCTCCTCGTACCGCCCCGGCGACGTCGTGCACCACCACGGCGGGCGCACCACCGAGGTCAACAACACCGACGCCGAGGGGCGCCTGGTGCTCGGCGACGCCCTCGCGCACGCCCACGCGGCCCTCGACCCCGACGTCCTCGTCGACGTCGCCACGCTCACCGGCGCCGCCCCCCTCGCCCTCGGCAAGCGGCACGCGGCTCTCTTCGCCACCGACGACGACCTCGCCGCGCAGCTCGACGCCGCCGCGCAGGCGTCGGGGGAGCGGGTGTGGCGGCTGCCGCTGGTGCCGGAGTACGCCGAGCTGCTGCGCTCCGACGTGGCCGACTCCCGGCAGGTGGCCACCGCCCCCGGCTCGGGCGCCGGCACGATCCTGGCCGCGCAGTTCCTGCAGCCGTTCACCGGCGGGCGCCGCTGGGCGCACCTGGACATCGCCGGGACCGGCCGCTCGGACGCGGCCGAGCACGAGGTGAACCGGGGGGCCACCGGCTTCGGCGCGCGGCTCCTGCTGCGCTGGCTGGAGTCGCTGGCGGCCTGACCCCGCGGGCGTCCGGGGTCAGGGGCGCTTGACGCCCAGCAGCAGCCCCTCGCCGGCCGGCAGCAGCGCCGAGAACCACTGCTCGTCCTCCGCGAGCGCCCGGCCCACCTCGCGCAGCGCGACGGTGGAGGCGTCGCGGGCCGTGGGGTCCGCGACCCGCCCGTGCCACAGGGCGTCGTCGACCACCAGGAGCCCGCCCGGGCGCAGCAGCCGCTGCGCCTGCTCCAGGTAGGCGGAGTACTCGCGCTCGTCGCCGTCGAGCAGCACGAGGTCGTAGGCGGAGTCCGTCAGCCGCGGCAGGACCTCCAGCGCCCGACCGGGGATCATGCGGGCCCGGTTGGGGCGCACCCCCGCGTCGGCCACGGCCTCGCGCGCCGCCCGCTGGCGCTCCCCGTCCACGTCGATCGTCGTCAGCACCCCGTCGGGGGCCATCCCGCGCAGCAGGCTCACGGTCGACACGCCCGTGCCGGTGCCCACCTCCACGGCCGTGCGGGCCCGGGCGGTGGCGGCCAGCACCGTCAGCGCGGCCGCGACGCCCGGGGACACCGGCTCGCAGCCGAGGTCGGCCGCTCGGGCCCGGGCCTCCTGGAGCACCTCGTCCTCGGCGGTGAACTGCTCGGCGTGGGCCCAGCTGGCGGGCTGCTTCGCGGGCGGGGGCACCCGGGCAACCTAGTGCATGGGGGCGCGCGGGGCCCGGGAACGGCCGGGTGGGGGATGCCGGGAACCACCCGCCTACGACCACCGTTGGACCCTGCGGACCCGATGGGGTGGATCACAGCACCGGGAGTGGCCCCGGGGAGGGGAGTGGGAGACCATGGGAGCAGTGGCGGTGCCGTTCGCGGTCCCCTTCCCCGCCCGCGCCAGGAGGAACCCCGTGCCCGACGACCCAGGTGGCGCCCGGGCGGTGCCCGGCGAGCAGACCGCCGCGCCGCACGCGGCCGTCTCGGCGTGGGTGCCCCCCACCTGGGAGGAGGTCGTGCGCGACCACTCCGGCCGGGTGTACCGGCTGGCCTACCGGCTCACCGGCAACCGCCACGACGCCGAGGACCTCACCCAGGAGGTCTTCGTGCGCGTCTTCCGCTCCCTGTCCAGCTACCAGCCGGGCACCTTCGAGGGCTGGCTGCACCGCATCACCACCAACCTCTTCCTCGACCAGGTCCGCCGCAAGCAGCGCATCCGCTTCGACGCGCTCGCCGAGGACGCCGGCGAGAAGCTGCCCAGCACCGACGTGGGTCCCGAGCGCGCCTTCGAGCACCGCAACCTCGACGACGACGTCCAGGCCGCGCTGGACTCCCTGCCGCCGGACTTCCGCGCCGTCGTGGTGCTGTGCGACATCGAGGGCCTGTCCTACGAGGAGATCGCCGCCACCCTCGGGGTGAAGCTGGGGACGGTCCGCTCGCGCATCCACCGCGGCAGGGCCCAGCTGCGCACGGCCCTGGCGCACCGCGCCCCGCAGCCGCCCGCTGCCCCCGCCGCCCGCCTGAGCCTGGGCGAGGAGCACTCGTGAGCGGACCGCACCTCGGCGCGCGGGTGAGCCCGCTCGTCGACGGGCGGCTCGCCCCGGACGCCGCCCAGCGCGCGGGTGAGCACCTGCGCGCCTGCTGCGAGTGCGCCGACGCGGTCGAGGCCGAGCGCCTCGTGCGCGCCCGGCTGCAAGCCCTTCCCGAGCCGGAGGTCTCCGGCGACCTGCTGGTCCGGCTGCTGGACATCGGCGGCCCCGCCGGCCCGCTGCCCCCGCGCGACCGGCTGATGGCCGCGCCCGCCCGGCCCGCCGTCGGTGCGGCGCCACCCGGCCGGGGCGGTGCCGTCCGCCCGCTCGGTTCCCGGCCCGCCGCCCGGGTGGGTCGCCGGGTCGGTCGCCGCGTGCGCCGGCGGCCGGTGGCCGCTGCGCTGGCCGGCACCTTCTCTCTGCTCGGTGTGGGCATCGCCGGCTTCCTGGTCCTGGGCGGGCCGCACGCCGGTGCGCCCGCTCCCGTGGCGGAGCTGCGCACCACGCCCTCCAGCGCGCCGGCGAGCCCGCGGGTCAGCCCCGTGGCCACGCCGGCGAGCCCGCAGGCGAGCGCCCCCGCCCCCGGCGGGCCGGCGGCCCCGTGAACGAGCCGTCCGCGCCGGACGGCTGGGGCCCGCCCCGCGAACCCCGCGACCCCTGGGCCGGCCCGCCCCGGCCCGACCCCTCCGCCTGGGACGCCGCCCGCCCCGCCGCGTGGGACGCGCCGCACCCGGCCTGGGGGGCGCCCGCGTCGCCGTGGCCCGAACCCGGTGACGCCCCGTGGGCGCCGCCCCCCGCGCCGCGCCGCAGCGGGCGTGCGGCGCGCCTGCTGGGCGCCGGGTCCGCCGTGCTGCTGCTCGGCGTCGCCGGCGGCTTCGCCGGGGGACAGCTGCAGGAGCGCTGGGGCGGCAGCGGCACGTACCCCTCCGTCACCCTGCCGGCGCCCGCGCCGGGCAGCACCGAGCGGCCCGAGGGCAGCGTCGCCGCCATCGCCGCCGCAGCCCTGCCCAGCGTGGTGTCCCTGCAGGTGGAGGGCAGTGCGGGCTCCGGCACGGGCTCGGGCTTCGTCCTCGACACCGGCGAGGACGGCGGCCCGGCCGCGTTCGTGCTCACCAACAACCACGTCGTGGACGGCGCCTACGCCGACGGCGTCACGGTCCTGTTCCAGGACGGCGCCCAGGCCGCCGGCCGGGTCGTCGGCGCCGACGCCTCCTACGACCTGGCCGTCGTGCGGGTGGAACGGGCAGGCCTGCGGGCGCTGCCGATGGGCGACTCCGGCAGCGTCGTCGTGGGCGACCGGGTCGTGGCCGTGGGCGCCCCCCTCGGCCTGCAGGGCACGGTCACCGAGGGCATCGTCTCGGCGCTGAACCGCCCGGTGAGCGCCGGTGGTGACGGCACGGGGGAGGCCTCCTACATCCAGGCCATCCAGACCGACGCCGCCATCAACCCCGGCAACTCCGGCGGTCCGCTGCTGAACGCGCGCGGCGAGGTCGTCGGCGTCAACTCCGCCATCGCCTCCGTGCCCGTGGCCGGCGGCAGCGCCGGCAGCATCGGCCTGGGCTTCTCGATCCCCTCCGAGCAGGCCCGGCGCACCGCCGAGCAGCTCATCCGGACCGGCCGCGCGGTGCACCCGGTGATCCGGGTCTCCCTGGACGGTCAGTACCGCGGCGAGGGGGTCCAGGTCCTGGACCGGCCGGGGGCCGTGGAGGCCGGGGGCCCCGGCGACCGTGCCGGGCTCCGGCCGGGCGACGTGGTCCTCGCCATCGACGGCCGTCCCGTGACCGAGGCGGCCGAGCTCATCGTGGACATCCGGGCCCGCCAGCCGGGCGAAACGGTGACGCTGACCGTCCGCAGGGGTGGTCAGGACCTCGAGGTGCCCGTGACGCTCGAAGCCGACGGTTAGGATCGCGACGTGTTCGGCATCAACGGCGGCGAGCTCGTCGTCCTCCTCGTGGTCGCTCTGGTCGTCCTCGGCCCCGAGCGGCTGCCGCAGTACGCCGAGCAGCTCGCTCACCTGGTGAAGTCGGCGCGCCGCTTCGCGAAGGGCGCCCAGGCACAGATGCGCGAGGAGCTCGGGCCGGAGTTCGACGACATCGACTGGCAGAAGCTGGACCCGCGCCAGTACGACCCGCGGCGCATCGTGCGCGACGCCCTGTCGGACGTCTGGGACGACGAGCCGGCCACCACGGCGAAGAAGAAGCCGTCGCGCACCGGCTCCACGGCCGCCGGCGCCGTCGACCTGGAGAAGAAGAGGTCCACCGCGCCCGCAGCGGCTCCCGCGGCCGTCCCCTACGACGAGGACGCCACCTGAGGCGCACCGCCGGGCCGGCGCCCGCGTCCGGGGTGACCGCGGGGCTCAGGCGACGCTGACGCCCAGCCGACGGCCGGCCAGGCCCCGCGGCCGTGCGGCCAGGGTGCTCGCCAGCTGCCGCAGCGCCACCGCGGCGGGGGAGTCGGGCGCGCTCAGCACCACCGGCACGCCCGCGTCACCGCCCTCGCGCAGCGTCACGTCCATCGGGACCTGCCCCAGCAGCGGCACGGGCGTGCCCAGCCGCTCGGTCAGGGACTCCGCCACCCGCTGGCCCCCGCCGGCGCCGAACAGCTCCATGCGCTGGCCGTCGGGCAGCTGCAGCCAGCTCATGTTCTCCACCACGCCCACGACCCGCTGGGACGTCTGCGCGGCCACCGCGCCCGCCCGCTCGGCGACCTCGGCCGCCGCGGCCTGCGGGGTGGTGACCACCAGCACCTCCGCGCCGGGCAGCAGCTGCCCCACGCTGATCGCGATGTCGCCGGTGCCCGGCGGCAGGTCCAGCAGCAGCACGTCCAGGTCGCCCCAGAAGACCTCGGAGGCGAACTGCTGCAGCGCCCGGTGCAGCATCGGCCCGCGCCAGGCGACGGGCTCGTTGCCCGGCACGAACATGCCGATGGAGATGACCCGCACCCCGTGTCCGGTGGGCGGCAGGATGAGGGAGTCCACCTTCGTGGGGCGGCCGGTCACCCCCAGCAGCCGGGGCACGGAGAAGCCGTGCACGTCGGCGTCCAGCACGCCGACCCGGAGCCCGTCGGCGGCCATCGCCGCGGCGAGGTTCACGGTGACGCTGGACTTGCCGACCCCGCCCTTGCCGGAGGCGACGGCGTAGACGCGGGTGAGGTTGCCCGGCTCGTTGAACCGGATGGTGGGCGCGGCCTGCGTCGTGCCGCGCAGCTTCACGGTCAGCTCGGCCCGCTGCTCGGGCGTCATCTCCCCGAAGGCCACCCGTGCCCCCCGGGCGCCCTCCACACCGCGCACCGCGGCGGTCACGTCGGAGCTGAGGCGCTCGCGCATCGGGCAGCCGGCGGTCGTCAGCAGCACCCGCACGTCCACGACGCCGTCGTCGCCGACGTCGACGCGGTCGACCATCCCCAGTTCCGTGATGGGGCGGTGCAGCTCGGGGTCGTTCACCGCGGCGAGCGCGGTGCGGACGGCGTCGGGGGTGGGGAGCACGCGGCCAGGGTACGTCCGCGCCCGGCGCGGCACCGCCCGCGGGTCCGGGGTCCGGCGGGGCTCAGCCGGCGGTGACGCGGACGACCTCCTCGAAGGTCGTCTCCCCGCGCACGGCCTTCGCCAGCGCCGAGGTCCGCAGGGTGTTCATCCCGATGCGGGCGGCCTCCTCGCTCAGCGCCGACTCCGTGGGCGTGGTCATGAGGACCTTGCGCACGCTGGGCACGACGTCGAGCACCTCGTACACGGCGGTGCGGCCGCGGTAGCCGGTGCCGCCGCAGTCGGGGCAGCCGGTGCCGCGCAGCGGGGTGGCGTCCAGGATGTCCTGGATCGTCAGGCCCAGCAGCGCCAGGGTGTCCTCGTCGGGGATGTACCCGTCGGCGCAGGAGTCGCAGGGCTTGCGGACCAGTCGCTGGGCGATCGCGGCGGTCAGGGAGCTGGCCACCAGGAACGGGGCGGCGCCCATGTCGACCAGGCGGGTCAGCGCCCCGACGGCGGAGTTCGTGTGCAGGGTGGTCAGCACGAGGTGACCGGTCATCGACGCCTTCAGCGCCAGCTCGGCCGTCTCGGAGTCGCGGACCTCACCGATGAGGACGATGTCGGGGTCCTGGCGCAGCACCGAGCGCAGGCCGGCGGAGAACGTCATGCCGACCTTCGCGTTGACCTGCACCTGGGTGATGCCGGGCAGTTGGACCTCGACGGGGTCCTCCAGCGTGATGATGTTCTTCTCCGGGCTCATCGTGGCGTGGATGGCCGCGTACAGGGTGTTCGTCTTGCCCGAGCCGGTGGGGCCGGTGATGAGGACCAGTCCCTGCGGCACGCTCAGCGCCCGCGTGAAGACCTCCAGCTGCTCCGGCTCGAAGCCCAGCGACTCCAGGCTGGGCACGTCGTCGCCGCGGGTGAGCAGGCGGATGACGACCTTCTCCCCGTGCAGGGCGGGCAGCGTCGAGACGCGGCAGTCGATGGCGGAGCCGTCGACGGTGACGCGGGTGCGGCCGTCCTGCGGGACGCGGCGCTCGGAGATGTCCAGGCCGGAGATGATCTTGATGCGGCTGATGACGCTGGGCGCCACGCGCTTGGGGGCGGACATGACGTCGCGCAGCAGGCCGTCGACGCGGAAGCGCACCCGGAGCTGGTCGCGCTGCGACTCCAGGTGGATGTCGGAGCAGCGCAGCCGCACCGCGTCGGACAGGATCCGGTTGACGAGCTTGACGATGGGGGCGTCGTCGTCGACGGAGCCGGACAGGGCCGCCAGCGCGTCCGCGTCGTCGTCGTCGCCGGCCTCCTCCACCATGCGGCTGACCTGGGAGGTGTCCTCGGTCAGCGACCAGGCGCGCGCCAGGTGGTCGCGGATCTGCGAGTCCATCGCCACGACGACGTGCAGCTCGGGCGTGCGGGTGTAGAGCTTGACGTCGTCCAGCGCCAGCACGTTGGTGGGGTCGGCGGCGGCCACCAGCAGGTACTCGGGCGTCCTGTCGAGCACCAGGACGCGGCAGCGCTCGGCGACCGCGCGCGGCAGCAGGCGCACCACGTCCGGGGCGATGCTGACCTTCGACAGGTCCACGTGCTCCAGGCTCAGCAGGTCCGCCAGGCACAGCGCCAGCTCCGCCTCGGAGACCAGCCCCAGGTCGACGAGGATCTGCCCCAGCCGCCGGCGGGGGCCCTCGCCGTTGCGCTGCTCGTTCAGCGCGTGGTCCAGGTCCTCCGGCAGCAGCAGGCCCTTCTCGACGAGCACGTCGCCGAGGCGCCTGCGGGTCTGCCCCGCGGGTGCGGGGGCACCGGAGCGGGCGTCGTCGAGAGTCGTCACGCGAGGTGCATCGGCAGGTGCCGCGCTCAGCTGGAGGGGGTGCCCCCCGGTTGCCCCGCGTCCGCGGTGGGGCCGTCCGCCCGTTCGCGCCCGGCGCCGGGTGCCGGTCCCTCCACCGGTCCCTCCACGGGTCCCTCCGGCGGTGCCTGCGCGGCGGTGTCCTCGGCCCGCTCACCGGAGCGCTTGCGCTTCTTGCCGCCGCCCTTGCGCTTGCCCGGTTCGCGCCCCTCGCGCTCGGCGTCCTCCTCGCGCAGCTCCTCCAGGACGCTGCGCAGTTCCGAGCGCACGAAGTCGCGGGTCGCCACGTCCCGCAGCGCGATGCGCAGGGCCGCCACCTCGCGCGTCAGGTACTCGGTGTCGGCCAGGCCGCGCTCGTCGCGGGCGCGGTCCTGCTCGTTGAGGACGCGGTCGCGGTCGTCCTGGCGGTTCTGCGCCAGCAGGATCAGCGGCGCCGCGTAGGACGCCTGCAGCGACAGGATGAGCGTCAGCAGCGTGTAGTTCAGCGCGTTCGGGTCGAACTGCAGACGCTCGGGCGCGAACGTGTTCCAGGCCAGCCACACGGCCACGAACGCCGTCATGTAGACCAGGAAGCGGCCCGTGCCCATGAACCGCGCGAACGCCTCCGAGGCGCGGCCGAACGCGTCGGGGTCCACCTGGGGGCGCGAGAGCAGCTGCCGCCTGGCCTCGCGGGGGGTGTCCAGGCCGACGGCCTCGGCGCGCTGCCGCTCGCGGCGCGGGGAACGCTCAGCCACGACCCACCTCGAACACGTCCTCCTCCGCGTCGCGCCAGTCGTCGGGCAGCAGGTGGTCCAGCACGTCGTCGGCCGTCACCGCGCCCAGCAGGTGACCGTCCTCGTCCACCACCGGCAGCGAGACGAGGTTGTAGGCGGCCAGCCGGCGGGTCACGCCCTGCAGCGTCTCCTCGGGGTCCAGCGGTTCCACGTCGGTGTCGATGACCTGCCCCAGGGGGGTCTGCGGCGGTTCGCGCAGCAGCCGCTGCAGGTGCGCGGTGCCCAGGAAGCGGCCCGTGGGCGTCTCCAGCGGCGGGCGGCACACGTACACGGCCGAGGCCAGGGGCGGGGACAGCTCCACGCGCCGCACGTGCGCCAGGGCCTCGGCGACGCTGGCGTCCGGGGCCAGCACCACCGGGTCGGACGTCATCAGGCCACCGGCGGTGTGCTCGTCGTAGGCGAGCAGGCGGCGCACCGGGGCGGCGTCGTCCGGCTCCATGAGCGCCAGCAGCCGCTCGGCCTGCTCGGCGGGCAGCTCCGAGAGCAGGTCGGCGGCGTCGTCGGGCTGCATCGCCTCCAGCACGTGCGCGGCGCGGTCGCCCTCCAGCGCGGACAGGATCTCCACCTGGTCGTCCTCGGGCAGCTCCTCCAGGACGTCGGCGAGGCGCTCGTCGTCCAGGGCGGCGGCCACCTCCCGGCGCCGCTTGGGCGTCAGCTCGTGGATGACCTCCGCGAGGTCGGTGGCCCGCAGCTCCTCGAACGCCGCCAGGAGGTTCGTGGCGCCCTGGTCCAGGTCGGACGTGGTCAGCCCCACCACGGCGCCCACGTCCACCGTCATCGTCTCCCCGCGCCGGCGCAGCCGTCCGGACAGCCCCCGGGCAGCGGCACCGCGGCGCACGAAGAGCTTCGTCAGGTGCCAGTCGCGCGGGCGCACCGGCTCCAGTCCGAGGTCCTCGATGGTGGCCACCCCGCTGCCGTCCACCAGGTGCACGGTGCGGTCCAGGAGCTCGCCCAGCAGCAGCGTCTCGGTGCCGCGCTGCTCGAAGCGGCGCATGTTCACCAGGCCCGTGGTGAGGACCTGGCCGTTGTCGATGCTCGTGACGCGCGTCATGGGCACGAAGACGCGGCGGCGGCCGGGGACCTCCACCACCAGGCCGATGATCCGGTGCGGCCCGCGCGGGCGCAGCACGCCCACCACGTCGCGGACCCGGCCCACCTGGTCGCCCTGCGGGTCGAACACCGACGTGCCCGCCAGCCGGGCGGCGAAGACGCGCTTGGGGGAACCGGTCACGGGCCACAGGCTAGAGGTCCGCCGGAGCGCCCGGTGCGCCCGGCGGCGGGGCCGGACCGGGGTGCCGGCCCCGTGCTGATCTCGGCGCGCGGGACCGCGCACGCCCTCCTACCGTGGCGCCATGGCCAAGGAGAGCAAGAAGCTGAAGGCGTCCGGGACCCCCTCCTACACCGTCCCCGGACTCTCGAACGAGCAGGGCGCCGAGGTCGCGGCGATCCTGCAGAACCGCCTCAACGCCCTCACGGACCTGCACCTGACCCTCAAGCACGTGCACTGGAACGTGGTCGGGCCGCACTTCATCGCCGTGCACCAGATGCTCGACCCGCAGGTGGACGCCGTGCGCGAGATGTCCGACGCCGTCGCCGAGCGCATCGCCACCCTGGGGATGTCGCCCATCGGCACGCCGGGCGCGCTGGTCGCCGAGCGCGACTGGGACGACTACTCCATCGGCCGCGCCGGCGCCATCGAGCACCTGGGTGCCCTGGACCTCGTCTACACGGGCGTCATCAAGGACCACCGCTCCGCCATCGAGGCCACCGGTGAGATCGACCCGGTGACCGAGGACCTGCTCACCGGCCAGGCCGGGCAGCTGGAGCAGTACCACTGGTTCGTGCGGGCCCACCTGGAGACCGCCGGCGGGGAGCTGTCCACGGCCGGTGCCGGCACGGAGCAGCAGGCCACCCGCAAGGCCGGCGAGCGCGCCGGCGTCAAGCGCCAGAGCGCCTGAGCGCCCCGGCCCGGCGCGGGCACGATCACCGCGCCGGGCGCGTTGGGAGCGGTGAGGGGGCCGGGCGCCCCCGCCCCCGCCCCGCGCGGGGTGTGAGAGACGAACCGGTGAGGATGTCGCCATGTCCAACCTCGGGCCCATGGGTGGCCAGCAGCGCCTGAGCGCCCCCACGCCGCCGCAGGGGGAGGCGATCGGCCGCTACGCCACGTACGCGGAGGCGCAGCGCGCCGTGGACTTCCTCTCCGACGAGCACTTCCCCGTGCAGAACGTCACGATCGTCGGCAACAACCTGCAGATGGTGGAGCGGGTGACGGGCCGGCTGACCTACGGGCGCGCGGCCGGTGCGGGCGCCGCCTCGGGGGCGTGGTTCGGCCTCCTCATCGGCCTGATGCTGTCGGTGTTCGGCAACGGCGGCACCGCCGGTCTGCTCACCGGTCTGCTCATCGGCGCGGGGTTCGGCATGCTCTTCGCCGTCATCTCCTACGCCCTGACCGGTGGCCGGCGCGACTTCACCTCCGCCAGCCAGATCGTCGCCGGCGAGTACCTCGTGCTGTGCATGCCGCAGATGTCCGGCCAGGCGCGCCAGGTGCTGTCCCGGCTGCCCAACGGCTTCGGCCGGGGCGCCGGCCCCCAGCAGGGCGCGTGGGGCGCGCCGCCGCAGGGAGCGCCGCAGCCGCCGCCCGGCTCCCACGCCGCGGGCTCCGCCCCGGGGCCGGCGCCGTGGGGGGCCCCCGACCCCGGCGCGCGCGGGGGCGCCCCGCAGGCCTGGATGCCGCCGCCGCAGCCGGGCACCGGGCCGGCCTCGCCGCCGCCGCCGCCCGTCCGGGAGCAGGAGCAGGCACCCGCGGAGCCGGACCTGTCCGGGCCCACGTACGCGGAGAAGGTCGAGGAGCAGCGCCGCGCCCGCCGCGAGGCCGAGCAGCGCGCCCGCGAGGAGCGCACCGGCGACGGCTCGGCCGGCTGACCCGCACGCGCGAGGGCCCCCAGGATCTGCCACCTGGCAGATCCT
>NZ_JBJLRI010000098.1:0-12843 GCF_050871405.1 Kineococcus esterisolvens | reverse complement strand
CCTTGGTGGTCCAGGACCATCCGCACCGCTCGGTCCTGGACCTCGGCGGGGTACCGCTGGGGCATGATCGTCATCCTGACTCATCAGGAAGCGGCATGAAAGCCGTGACGCTTCACACCGCAGCTACGTCGCCGTGGGCGATGAGCACCCATCGACTTCTGCGCCCCTGCCATCGCACCAACGGTCGGCTGTGGGCCACGGATCGCCGTTGTGGAGAACCTCCAAGATCACTGACCGGTGCCCGGCCGCGCGCCCAGCCCCGCGCAGGGCCGGCGTGCGCCACGCTGCAGGCACGCACGATGCCAGGCGACTGATCACCTCCATCGACATCAACGAGTCCATCGACATCGACGAGGCCGCGGGAGCGGAGGTCAACAGCGATCGCCGCAACCGATCGCCGAACGTCCAGGGCGGCGCTGCTCGAGCTCGAGCTCACCGGTGGACGACGGTTGACCCTGCTCGACGACCGCGGCTGGTCCTCCGGCGGCCCCAGCGGCATCAGGTCCCACCAGTCGTTGGAGACGCTGACGGAGACCGCCCGTGTGGTCGTCGGTCCCAACGAGCCGCCCGAGGGACGCTCCCACGAGGAAGAGGCGGCGCTGCACTGGGCCCACCTGGCGGGCATCGCCCAGGCGCAGGGGGTGCCCATCGCAGCGGGCGAACTGGCCGGCTGCCGCACAAGGTGTACGTCAGCCCTTGGATCCGGGCACGGCTGACCCGCTGAGCTGGGCGATGCGCACACGCTCCGGGTGCCTCACCCGCCCGCTGCGTCGTCGACGATGTCCTTGTCGATGCGCTGCAACCGCCGCAAGGAGGCCGGCGTCAGCGCCCGGGAGGCTCCCAGGACCTCCAGGCCCAGGACCCCGCCGTTGGCGTCGAGGTCGACGATCAGCGGGTAGGCGCCCTGCCGGGCCGTGCAGGCGAAGACCTGGCGCTCGAGCGCGTGCTCGCCGTGGCCGAGGCCGTCGTGCTCACCGTTGAAGTACAGGTACGCCGCACGACGCCCTCGCTGGCGTCCCAGGTGCCGTTCACGCCCGCCACCTCGCCCGTTCCTGCCACCCTGCAGGCGTAGCCAGCCGCCTGGAGAAGGGCCGCTTCTGCGAGGGACCGGTCGGCCGTGGGCGCCCTCTCGTGCTGGTGAGCACCGCTGGCACCAGCACCTGATGCACTTACGGGCGCGACAACTGCTCCAACAGCGGGCCGTGCCCCGGCACGCGCGACCACCACCAACTCCGCGTCGAGCCGCGCCAGGTCCACCGCTGCAGCGGCCCCAGCTCATCGGGCACGGTGGCCGCGCCGAAGATGCGATCGCCCACGGCCAGTGCCCTGCTCATCGCTACCGGCGCGTTCTGTGACAACGACGTCTGATCGGGCAGTGAGGTCGCTCCATCGGGTGACTCCACCCAGCGCCCGCGCAACGAGCGACGTGCTTGAGAGGACCGACCGTAACGCCTCCACGCGGCGCAACGCATCTGTGCCAGCGGTCGAGGGCGAGCTATTGCCTACTTCAGGTTCTACGGCAAGGGGGGGCTTGCCGCAAGACCCCCCTCGTGCCTCAAGGTCTGCGGTCATGACGACGTACGGGGGACGACAGGTACACAGGGACGCAGTGGTCGTCGGAGGAGGACCTACCGGGCTGATGCTCGCGATGGAGCTGCGCCTGCAAGGCGTTGACGTGCTCGTGCTCGAGCGAGATGCCAGCCCGCCGCAGTATGTGAGGTCGTTGGGGCTGCACGCGCGCAGCACGGAGGTGCTGGACCAGCGGGGGCTGCTGGACGCGTTCTTGGCCCTCGGGCAGAAGTACCCGCTCGGTGCGCACTTCGCGGGCATCGCGAAGCCGCAGCCCACCGGGCTCGACACGACGCATCCGTACGTGCTCGGCATCCCGCAGACCACCACGGACCGCCTGCTCGAGGAGCACGCTCGTCGAGCAGGCGTGGAGGTCCGGCGCGCCTGCGAGGTCGCCGGTCTGAGCCAGGACGAGTCCGGGGTGACGGTGGAGCGCGCCGACGGAAGCCGGCTGCGGTCGCGCTTCCTGGTCGGTTGCGACGGCGGTCGCAGCACGGTCCGGAAGCTGACGGGCATCGCGTTCCCGGGCGAGCCGAGCAGGACCGACACGCTGCTGGGCGAGATGAGACTGACCGCCTCCCCCGCGGAAGTCGCCGCGATCAACACCGAGGTCCGCAAGAAGCAGCTCCGCTTCGGCGCCGGGCCCTCCGGCGACGACGGCCTTTACCGGATCGTGGTCCCCGCCGCAGGCGTGGTGGACGACCGCTCCACCCCGCCCAGCCTGGACGAGTTCCGTCAGCAGCTCAAGGCCGTGACCGGGACCGATCTCGGCGCACACTCGCCCCACTGGTTGTCGCGCTTCGGCGACTCCACAAGACTCGCGGAGCGGTACCGGGTCGGACGGATCCTGCTTGCCGGCGACGCAGCCCACGTCCACCCGCCGGTCGGCGGCCAGGGCCTCAACCTCGGGCTCCAAGACGCATTCAACCTCGGCTGGAAGCTCGCCGCCGAGATCAACGGCTGGGCGCCGGACGGGCTGCTGGACAGCTACAACGACGAGAGGCGACCGGTGGCCCGCGACGTCCTCGACAACACACGCGCGCAGATGGAGCTGCTCTCGACCGATCCGGGACCGCAGGCGCTCCGTCGCCTCGTGTCAGAGCTGATGGACTTCGAGGAGGTCACGCGCTACCTGACGGAGAAGATCGCTGCACTCAGTGTCCGGTACGACCTCGAAGGCGAGCACCCACTGATCGGTCGCCGACTCAAGGACGCGCAGCTCGCCGACGGCCGGCTGTACGAACTCATGCGGCAAGGCCGCGGGCTGCTGCTCGACCGAACCGGCCGTCTGTCAGTGCGTGGATGGGAGCAACGCGTGGACCTCGTCGCCGATGTCGACAGCCAGGTTGACGTGCCCGCGGTCCTGCTACGCCCGGACGGCCACGTCATCTGGGTCGGCGACGACCAGGACGACCTCGCGCAACTCCTGAGGAGGTGGTTCGGCACGGCGGCCTTGACGTCCTCGGTGTAGAGCACCGACGGACCCAGCCACGGCAGCTAGCTGCGGCCCGTCGCTCCTGCGGAGCGGAGCACTGCAACGGCACTTGTGGTGGGGTGTGTCCGCGTCGTCGGTAGTAGCAGGCGCGGGCTTGATGCTGTCGTCCGCGACGCCAGATGGACCAGTTCCACGCCAGATGGACCAGTTCCAGACGTGCTCGACGGGGTGGCGGGCGGCGAGGGCCAGCTTGGCGAGGAAGCGGCGGACCTCGGGTAGCGTGTAGGCGATCATGCAGTCACCAGCGGAACTGACGCCCCCTTTACGAGGTCAGCTTCCGCGATCTGGGCCCGGGTGGCAGCGAGCCAGGCCAGGGTGAGCATCGACAGAGTGATGTGGGCGTACCAGGCGCGGTAGTCGCGGACCTGGTAGTGATCCAGCCCGGCTTCGTTCTTGGCCTGCTGGAAGTACTCCTCGATGTTCCAACGTGACCCGGCGACGCGGGCCAGGTCAGCCAGGGAACTGTCGCGGGGTCCGTAGCAGACGTACAACTCCTTTCATTATGACGGCGGGAGCTTGCGGTAGCAGATCAGCGCGCACGCCAGCTGCAACAACCCCAGGTGTAGATCGGCGCGCACCTCGTACCGGATCCGCAACCTCTTGAACTGGTGCAGCCAGGCGAAGGTGCGCTCCACCACCCAGCGGGTCCGCCCGAGGCCGGAGCCGTGCCCGGCGCCCCTGCGGGCGATGCGCGGGACGATGCGGCGCTTTCGCAGGGCGCGGCGGTAGACGCCGTAGTCGTAGCCGCGGTCAGCGAACAGGTAGCGCGGGCGCAGTCGGGGACGACCGCGGATGCCGCGCACGACCGGGAAGGCGTCGACCAGCGGCAGCAGCTGGGTCACGTCGTGACGGTTGCCGGCGGTGAGAGTGACCACCAGCGGAACACCGCCTCCATCTGTCAGCAGGTGGTGCTTCGATCCCTTGCGGGAGCGGTCTACCGGTGAAGGACCGGTGTGAGCCCCCCTTGAGGGCCCGCACGTGCGAGCCGTCCACCACCGCCGTTTCCAGGTCCAGCTTCCCCACGGCGCGCAGCTCTTCCAGCAGCACCTGGTGCAGGCGCGGCCACACCCCCGCCTCAGTCCAATCCCGCAGCCGGCGCCAGCAGGTGACCCCCGAGCAGCCGAACTGCTCGGTGGGGACCTGAGCCCAGGTGCAGCCGGTGATCAGCACGTGCACGATGCCGGCCAGGGCGGCGCGGTCATCGCGCGGCAGCCGTCCGGGGTAGCGGTGCCGGCGCGGCGGACGCCGGGGCAGCAGCGGCTCCACCCGCCCCCACAGCCCATCGGGCACCAGCTCCACGACCCGCTCGGGCAGGACCTGCTCGGTCATGCCTCCAGGCTGCGACGAGCGGAGAGACCCCGCAAGTCATAGTGAAATCAGTTGGTAGTAGGCGATCCCGCCGGTGGCGATCGAGCGCCGCGCGAGCAACCAGTGCCCCCGCCCGGCGCGCCCGGCGATCCGGACCGGCGTCCGCGCCCAGTCGTAGACCCGGTCGCCGTGGGCGCCGGGCCCGACGCAGTAGCGTCGCCACGCCCGCGCGGGCAGCGCGGCGACCAGCTCAGCGGCCCGGGCTTGGTGGGCGTCAATGGTGATGAGGGTGTCGTTGCTCTTGCAGGCCAGTACATGTGCCGCGTCCCGATCTTCCAGCCACACCCGCAGGTAAGCGGCCTGCCCGTAGGCCTCATCCGCGGTCACCCAGGCGAACGGCACGCCGGCATCGAAGGCCCGGGCGAGCATGGCGGTGGCCTGCTGCGGTTTCGTGGCAAACTCCACCTCGTTCCCGATCCCGGCCGCCCGGCAGCGGTCACGATCCTCAGTCCAGGACTGCGGCAGGTACAGCTCCCGGTCGATGAGGGCATGTCCACGCGCCGAGGCGTAGGCCAGGAACGTTCCGAGTTGGCAGTTCTCGATCCGACCGGCGGTGCCGGAGTACTGCCGCTGCACACCCGCCGAGCGGGCGCCCTTCTTCAGGAACCCGGTCTCGTCCACGATCAACACCCCGTCGGGCGAGCCGAGGTGCTCCACAACGTAGTCACGCCCGGCTCTGCCGACCCCAGGTGGGGCCGGATCAAGCCGTCACTCCGGGGCCCGTTGTGGTTGACACGGCCACGCCTGCGTGGTGCCGTCCTGCGCGGTGTTCGTCTGTGCAGGGGGCGCGGTGCTGGGCGAGGCGGACGGTGCCGTCGCCGTTGAGGCCGCCGGTGCCGGCGACGCAGGAGCGCTCGAGGTGCTCGCCCCTGCGGCTTCCTGCGGCTTCTCCGGGGCGGGGGCGCAGGCCACCACGAGCGTGAGAGCGGCTGTGCTGAGCAGTGCCCACCCGGCCCGGTGCCACCGTCTGCCGGCTGTAGCCGGTTGCAGCGCGGCCGGTCGTGCCGGAGCCGACCGGAGCGTGGTCGACCGGGCCGTGGCAGGTGGCACTGTGGCCGTGGTGGCCGTGGTGGCCCGGCGCCCGGCGTCTGACCCGTGGAGCGGGCTGCTGGGCTTCATGCGGGCTGGCTCCTGCCACTCGATCGTGCACGGGCCGAACGCGTCCGAGGCTGCGCCCTACCCGGGTGTCCGGTCTTCTGAGTCTGTGCTCGTACGGTCGCACTGCGGGCAGCGCCCCACCGACAGGTAGCCCCACCGACAGGTAGCGGGAGCCGTCGCCCTGGTGGCGCCACCAGGTCCACCACTCGCTGCGCGCCCCGCAGGTGGGGCACACCTGATGTGGGAAGGCGTGAATGTGCTCCAGGGCGAAGGGCCGGCGGCCCTCGGGATGCTCGGGCCCGCGCCCCACGCCCGCCTCACGCCCCGTTCCCGGACGTCACGGTATGGGTGCTCCTGAGATTGAGGGGTGCTCATGCCGGCATCCGCAGCCGTCAGCCGGACCATCCGCAGCCGTCAGCCGGACCAGGCGTGGTCGCCGTCGTGCTCGAGCCAGCCGTGCTCGCGCAGCCACGCGGCGCGCTCCTGCCATACCCTCGCCCACACACACCGGCCTCCCGGGCCAGCACCGCGGCGGTGAAGGCCGGCGGGATGCGGTCCTCGAAGTCCGCCGCCGCGGCCGGCACCCAGGTCACCGCGCTCATCGATTCGCGTGCCGGGCGCAGCATCACCTGCCGCGGCACCGCCCCCACCGCGGTGTGCACGGCCTGGGCCCAGCGCCGAGGGCACCATGTCGCGCGCCTCGGTGGGCAGCAGCCGCACCACCGGCTCTGTGTGGATCTGGGCAGGGATCACCGTCAGTGCATCGACACCGCAACTCGGACCCTGCAGGCCTGCCCCAGCTCTTGGTGCGGAGGCCCGTCTTGGCGCGCGAGTGGTGCCGACGGCGCGCCGCGCCGAGCCCGAAGCCATCGGTGGCCGTGGCGTGGCTCTGATCGACACCCTCGCCACGCGCTGGGGAGTGCACGCAGCCTCCGGCACCAACCCGGATGCCGACACCAGCCCAGACGCCAGTACCAGCGGCGGCAAGACCGTCTGGTTCGAGCTGCCCGCCCACGCGTGAGGTGCCGCTACGTTGCACCGGGTGAGCACCCCCGCGGACGACGCCTCGCGCCAGGAGCAGCTGCAGGCCCAGGCCGAAGCCCTGCAGCAGGCCGGTGAGCAGCTGGACGCCGAGGAGCGCGCCGCGCGCGGGGAGCGCACCGAGCTGCGGCGCCTGGCCGCGCGCCGCGATGAGCTGGCCGAGCAGATGGAAGTGGTGGCCCAGGCCTTCGACGAGGTCGCCGAGGAGCGTGACGGGGTCGCGCTGGTGCGCGATGCCACAGCCGATGCCCGTGACAGCACCGCGCGTGCTGCCGAACGCGCCGCCGGCCTGGAAAACGGCCCGGCCGGCATCGCCCGCCACCACGCCGCCAACGATCGTGATGAAGCCCTGGGCGATCGCCTCCACGCGCGCGGGGACCGCCGCCGCGGGAGCAGCCAGCGCGACCAGGCCCGTCAGGCGCGCCAACGTGCTGCCGCCGACCGCCAGCGAGCCGACGCCGAGCAGGCGGAGCAGGAGCAGAGGGCCGAGCAGGGGCAGGGCGGCACCCGCACCGACGACGAGCGGACCTGAGCGGGTCTGGTCAGCACAACCCAGCGGACATTCTTGTGAGCCAGGTCACGCTTTTGGCGGCTCAAGGTGTCGACGACAGGCGCCGATGGAGTGGGCGCGGGCAGCTGCGGCAGTGACGTCCACGCCCTCGTGAAAGCACCAGCGTGGTGACCCCGCGGTGAGCACAGCGTCTTGATCGCACCGCCAGGGGTGGTGGCGCCGTGGGTGAACCTGCAGCGCCGTTGCGGTCGCGGGACTTGAACCGCCGCGCTTTGACGGCCCAGGCCGTCCCGGCCAGAGAACCGCAACTGATCGGGCTCGCCGCCGGCTGTTCGACGCCCGCGCCGCCCCGCAGGGACGGGGCGATCGGTCCTCGCCCGGGCCTCGAGGCCTGCGAGCGAGGACCGATACGTCCCTCCTACCCGCACCCTGAGCGATGACACGCTCGTACCAAGACGTGCCGAGCGTTGATCCCGCGCCGCTCAGTGGCCCGCGGAGAAGGCGCGTTACCTACGGGGCCTGGGCGAGGCGTGCTGAGCACGGGCAGCGACCACGGTGGCCACGATCGCCACCGCCAGGCCGGCCAGCAGCAGGCGCAGGCTGGTCACCAGGCCCGTCTGCTCCGCCGTGCCCGGCCGACACCCGGCCGAGGAGTCCTCGTAGTCGCGCGAGACCCACGGCTGCCAGACGAAGACGAAGGCGGTCAGGCCGCCGAGCAGGGCCAGTGCCCCACCGACCCGCTGCACCAGGTGCACCCGTCGGGTGGGCTGGGTCTGACCGGCGGGGCGCACGCGTCCTCCTGCTTCCTGGTGGGCGAGGGCCTCACGAAAGGCACCTCACCGCACCGGAGCACACCCCGGCACGCCGTCACAGCACCAGGCGCTGATCAACTCAGGATCGACACCGCAAGGACCGTTGTGGTGCGCGCGATGTTGCTGCACCGCGGTGGTGCTGCGGCAAGCGAGTGATTGAGCGCGGGATTGTTCAAGGACGGGTGCGCTGGGTGTCGAGGTGGGGTGGTGCTGTTCTTCACCGCGCGCTCGAGGAAGGCCGGCGACGTGCGCCCCGCCGGCCCTGGCACGGCTGCGTCGCTGTCTCGTGCGGTCTGGGGTGTGCTTGGTTCGGCGCCGCGTTCGCTGCTGGTGGTGCTGGCAGCGCAGCTGACGGCGGTGCTGGGACTGGTGCTGACGTGGTGGGGTCAGCAGGCCCGTGACTCCCTCGCCTGGTGGGTCGTGCAGGTGGCGTGCGCGCTGACGGTCCTGGCGGCGACGGGGTGGGTGGTGACCTGGCGCGCCCGGCGTTCGGTGGCCGAGCGGCGGGTGTGGACGTTGCTGAGCATCAGCTGCGCGATCTACGGCGCCGGGGTGCTGGGCACGGTGCTCTTCAGCGTCGTGCCGGGCGCGGCCGGGTTGCTAGAGGTGCCGGCGGCGATCAGCGCGGTGCTGACCTTCCCGCTGGCCTACCGCGCGGTGGTGCGCTGGAGCCGGCACGGCGCCGGGGTGGACCCGGACGACCTGCTCAACGGGATCAGCTCAGCGCTGGTGGCCGCTGCGGCGATCGCCGCCGCGCTGGTCTACAGCGCTCCGCAGTCCACGCGTGCTCCTGGACAGTTGTGGGCCTCGCAGCTGTCCTGGCGTCAGCAGTTGCTGGACGTGGAGGTCGCCGCGGTCCTGGTCCTGGTGATGGCGGCGCTGACCTCGGCCTCGGTCAGCCGCCTGCACCGCGATGCGCGTCTGTGGTTGCTGATCCTCACGTACGCGCTGATCAACATCGGTGCCGTCGGTGCGCTGCTGCACGGTGGTGTGCGCCCGTCCTGGTCGCTGCCGATCGCCGCGCTGGGTCTGCTGGCGCTGACGGCAGCAGCGCTGCTGCCGGTGCGCTTCGTGCCCACCGATGCCTCGGACCCGGTGAAGTCCACCGTCGGTGCCTTCGGTGTCGTCGCCGCCGGAGTGGCCGTCATCGTCGCGGTGCTGATCAGCGACCTGCCCGCCGTGATCGGCCTGTGCGGCGCTTTGGCGGTGATGGGCTCCAGCGTGCGGCTGCTGATCAACCTGACCGAGCTGGTCCAGCTGGCCACCAGCCGCCGCCAGGCGCTGACCGATGAGCTCACCGGAATCGCCAACCGCCGCGCGCTGCTGCAGGAGCTGAACACCCGCCTGCAGCGCGGGGCCGCTTTCGAACTGCTGGTGTTCGACCTGGACCACTTCAAGGAGGTCAACGACGGTCTGGGCCACGGCGCCGGCGACGAACTGCTGCGCATGGTCACCCAGCGCGTGCAGCCCAAGCTGCCGGCCAGCGCACTGCTGGGACGACTGGGCGGTGATGAGTTCGCGGTCATCGCGCCCGTCATCGCGCCCGTCCTCGCCCCCGTCATCGCCCCCGTCCCCGCTCCTGCTCGCGCTGTCAGCGCCGGCACCTCCTCGGCTCAAGCGCGCACCGCAGAGCACGCCGCAGAGCGCGCCAGTGGTGCGCTGCGCGCGCTGCAAGCCGCTTTCAGCGAGCCCTTCCGCCTGGGCGGGATGAGCGTGCACGTCGACCTCAGCATCGGCAGCACCACCTGCACCCCCTCGAGCACCACCGAGCCTCCCAAGCCCCCCAAGCCCTTCGAGCGCGCCAGTGCCGGTGCCGGTGCCGGTGCTGCAGCTGGTACCGGCCCTGGTGATGAGGAGCCGCCGGTGGACGCTGCAGCGCTGCTGCGCCAGGCAGACACCGCGATGTACGAGGCCAAGCGCAACGGCTTGCTGGTCGTGGCCTACGACCCGCTGCGCCACGGTGATACCCGTCACCTGCTCTCCCTGGTCGGTGAGCTGCGCCACGCCGTCGGCGCCGGACAGCTGCGGGTGCACTACCAACCCCAGCTGCACACCGGCTCGCACCAGCCCGGTGATCAGCCCGGTGAGCACCTCGGCGGGCAGCTGGCGGGGGTGGAGGCCCTGGTGCGCTGGCAGCACCCGAACCTGGGGCTGCTGGCACCGGGGCAGTTCCTGCCGCTGGCCGAGTCGCACGGGCTGATGGACGCCATCACCCGCGAGGTCCTGCGCCAGGCGGTGGCCCAGCAGGCCGCCTGGCGCGCCACGGGACGCGACGTGCGCGTCTCGGTGAACCTGTCCGCCGGCACCTTGCTGGACGCCTCCTTGCCGCGAAGCATCGAAGCCCTGCTGGTGCGGCACGCGGTGCCGGCGACCCTGCTGGTGCTGGAGGTCACCGAAAGCGCACTGCTGCGCGAGCCCGACCGCAGCCTGACCGTCGTGCAGGCCCTGCGCGCTCTGGGCGTGCAGGTCAGCATCGACGACTTCGGCACCGGCTACTCCTCGCTGACCCAGCTGCGTCAGCTACCGGTCGATGAGCTCAAGCTGGACCGCGCCTTCACCGTCGACCTGCTCACCGACCCGCGCGCGGCGGCGATCGTGGCCAACACCATCGCCTTAGCCCACGCCCTGGACCTGCGCGTGATCGCTGAAGGCGTGGAGGACGAAGCCACCCTGGCCGCACTGACCCGGCTGGGGTGCGACGAGACGCAGGGGTACCTGCACGCCGAGGCCCTGCCTGCGCCCGCCTTCGACGACTGGCTGGCCCGGCGCGAAGCACTCCTCCGCACTTCCTCCCTCGCCGCCCGCATCGGCCTAGTGGGTACGGGTGCTGCCGGCAACCCGAGGTGACAGTGGTGCAGCGCACCGAGCTAGCTGTACTGACCGGGGAGGTTGGTCAATCGCGAGAAGGGTGGCTGGTTGGCGCAGGAAGTGTGCGGTCGGTGCTGATTGTGATGGTGCAACCAAGCTGTGAGTGCTGCGCGGCGTTCAGCCTCTAACCTTGACGTTTGACCTCAGATCACAGGTGGATGGATAAGGTCAGGGCTCGTCGAGTGGTCTTGCCGACGTCGTAGCGCGGCGCTGAGCGCTGATTCTGAACCCCGGGTGGACGCCCCGGGCCGGATCGGGTGGGTTTCGGTGCGCGGGCCGGTGCGGAGACCGTCGCGCGAAGGTTCCGAAACCCGCGGCGGACACGGGCCGGGGTCAGTCGACCGGGCCGACAGTGCGGCTCCCACGGTCGGCGCAGCTCCTCGGCCAGCGGACGAGCCAAGCGCAGCTCGGCGTGCGCGGCGAGCACCAGCCAAGTCCAGCGATCAGCGGCCTCGGGAGTGCGGATCTTCGGGCGGGTCCAGCCGAGGGTCTGCTTGAGCATGCGAAAGGTGTGCTCGAGGTCGAAGCGGCGCAGGAACATCTGCCAACAGGCGTTGACTTCAGCGGCGTTCAGTCCGGTCGCGGAAGACCAGAGCCAGACCGGTGCGGCTTCACGCTCGCCGGGCAGATGCTCGACCTGTAAGCGGATCACCGTCCCTTCGATGACCGGTAGCTGCCCGGCATGCGTCAGCCAACTGCTGCGGTGGGTCAGGCGCGGGTGCACCCGGTCCCAGCTGGTAGCTTCGGCCGTGCCGTAGCGGCTGGTCGAAATGGTCGAAGAGTGCGTCGGGGTAGGCCAGGTCTCAGGTCGGCGAAACGCGAACGTGGCACCGTGTCGCGGCGGGCGCCCCACCGTTCTCTGCAGTCGCGGGGGCAGCGGCAGGCGGAACACCCGGTTCGATCGCAGACGGCCGAGTAGTTGCACCGGCAGATCGGACAGCGTGAACGCCAGTCGAGCGATGTCATAGCCGGCGTCAGCGACGATCAGCACCTCCGGATCACCCGGACGCCACTGGCCGCAGGCGATCAGTCGAGTCATCACGGCCCGCAGTTGCTGCGCGGTGATCGCCATCGCGTCGTCGTCAGGTCCCAGCCGCACCGCGTCCAAGACCGCTGTCCAGGATGACCTGCCTTCCTCGAGGGCAGCAATCATCGAGTACTGAGCCTTTGTCAGTAGCGGTTCTCCCAGATGCTCAGCACCAAGGCTGTGGCGGTGATCGCGGAGATGCGCCATGGGCACAGGCTCACGTGGCGCAGCGCCCGCCAGCGGACCTTCAGGTGGGCGATGCCGTGCTCGACGAACGCGCGGTCGGCGTTGACGTAGGAGTTCCATCCCCGAGTTGACGCATCGAGGACCTGACCGCCACCGGGACGGCGGACGGGAACGCGGATGCCGGCGCCGGCGCCGGTGTACCCCTTGTCGGCCAGCACCGGCAGGCCCCGCGCGGCGGCGGGGTAGAGCACCGGCAGGACGTGCCGGCGCGCTGCGCTCAGATCGTGGGTGGCGCCGGGCTCGACGGGCGAGACCCACAAGGGGCGTCCGTCGGGGTCGCAGACGACTTGGACGTTGCCGCCGTGGTGTTTGTGCTTGCCGGAGTACCATCGGTCCGGGCCTTCACCGGCGTCGTGGACGCGGTCGGTGGCGATGAGGGTGCCATCGAGCAGCAGATGCTCGTAGCCGGCGTGCCGGGCCTGGTTGAGCATCTCGGTCAGCTCGGGCGCTTCGGCGGCGATCACGTCCAGGGCTTCGTGCAGGTAGCGGTACGCCGAGGTCAAACTGACGGCGTTGTCGCGGGCCAGGTCGGCCATCGCGGCGCGCTGGCGCATGAAGCGCAGCAACAGGACCGCTTGGGCGAAGCAGCCCAGCGCCCGTCGACCGCGTCGGGTGCCGATCAGGACGCGGTGATCGTGCAGGAGGCGGGCGATGCGCTGCGCCAGGGCGCGTGGGACGTCAAGGGTGGCACGATAGACATCCCATGCGCATTCGGTGTCAAGCGGCTGTGCCGATCAGGTGGCTCCAGGCAGTGGTTTCGCTGTAGAGGGTCCGTGACTTCAAGCAACCGTGCAGGATCCCCACCAAA
>NZ_JBJLRI010000097.1:0-12887 GCF_050871405.1 Kineococcus esterisolvens | reverse complement strand
TGCGTGCAGGTTGCGCGTCCCCACCCCCCCCCCCCCCCCCCCCCCCCCGCCGCGCCCCCCCCCCCCCCCCCCCCCCCCCCCCCCCCCCCCCCCCCCCCCCCCCCCCCCCGCGGCTGCGCTCGCTCAGCCGCGCACGGCGGCGGTGACGGCCGGAACCGCCTCGGCCAGGCGCACCTGCCGCGCCTCACCGCTGCGGCGGTCGCGGAGCTCCACGACCCCCTCGGCCAGACCCTTGCCGACGACGAGGATCGTCGGCACGCCGATCAGCTCGGCGTCCTTGAACTTCACCCCGGGCGAGACCTTCGGGCGGTCGTCGAGGAGGACCTCGACGCCGTCGGCCTGCAACTGCGAGGCGATGCGCTCGGCCGTGGTGAACACCTCGGGGTCCTTGCCGGTGGCCACCACGTGCACGTCGGCCGGGGCCAGGCCCCGCGGCCAGACCAGGCCCTTGTCGTCGTGGTTGCCCTCGGCGATCGCGGCGAGCGCGCGCGTCACACCGATGCCGTAGGAGCCCATCGTCACGACGACCTGCTTGCCGTTCTCGTCGAGGACCTTCAGGTCCAGCGCCTCGGCGTAGCGGCGGCCGAGGGCGAAGATGTGGCCGATCTCGATGCCGCGCGCCAGTTCCAGCGGGCCGGAGCCGTCCGGTGCCGGGTCACCGGCGCGCACCTCGGCGGCCTCCACGAACCCGTCGCCGGTGAAGTCGCGACCGGCGACCAGGTCGAACACGTGCTTGCCGGGCTGGTCCGCTCCGGTGATCCAGCGGGTGCCCTCCACCACGCGCGGGTCCAGCAGGTAGCGGACGCCGGAGACGGACCCCTCGCCCAGGGCACCGGGTCCGATGTACCCCTTCACCAGCGCCGGGTGCGCGGCGAAGTCCGCCTCCCCGAAGGCCTCCAGCTCGGCCGGGGCGAGCGCCGCCTCGAGCCGCTTGAGGTCCACCTCGCGGTCACCGGGCAGGCCGACGGCCAGCGGCTCGCGGGTGCCGTCGGGGTGGCGCAGGACGACGAGGACGTTCTTCAGGGTGTCCGCCGCCGTCCACGGCCGGTCCGGGCGCGGGTGCGAGGCGTTCGCAGCCGCCACGAGCGTCTCGATCGTGGGGGTGTCCGGGGTGTCCTCCACGTGCGCCACCGGGGCGTCGTCGTACGGCAGCGCGGGCGGCACGGGCGTGGTGACCGCCTCCACGTTCGCGGCGTACCCGCCCGCCGAGCGCACGAAGGTGTCCTCCCCGATGGGGGTGGGGTGCAGGAACTCCTCGCTGCGCGAGCCGCCCATGGCGCCGGAGACCGCCGAGACGATGACGAACTCCAGCCCCAGACGGGTGAAGACGCGGATGTAGGCGTCCCGGTGCTTCTCGTAGGAGACCTCCAGGCCCGCGTCGTCGACGTCGAAGCTGTAGGAGTCCTTCATGACGAACTCGCGGCCGCGCAGGACGCCGGCGCGCGGGCGGGCCTCGTCGCGGTACTTCGTCTGGATCTGGTAGATGGACAGCGGCAGGTCCTTGTACGAGGAGTACAGGTCCTTCACCAGGAGGGTGAACATCTCCTCGTGGGTGGGGGCGAGCAGGTAGTCGGCGCCCTTGCGGTCCTTCAGGCGGAACATGCCGTCGCCGTACTCGGTCCAGCGGCCGGTGGCCTCGTAGGGCTCGCGCGGCAGCAGCGCCGGGAAGTGGACCTCCTGGAAGCCGGCGGCGTCCATCTCCTCGCGCACCACGGCCTCGACCCTGCGCAGCACCTTCAAGCCCAGCGGCAGCCAGGTGTAGATGCCGGGAGCGGCGCGACGGACGTACCCGGCGCGCACCAGCAGCTTGTGGCTGGCGACCTCGGCCTCGACCGGGTCCTCCCGCAGGGTCCGCAGGAACAGCGTCGACATCCGCATCAGCACGCCGGGCAGCCTATCCGCGTCCGCGGACGCCCCCGGCCTGCCGGGACGTCAGAACAGGACGGTGGCGAAGGTGCCGACCTCGCGGAAGCCGACGCGGCGGTAGGCCGCCAGCGCCCGGGCGTTGTAGTCGTTGACGTAGAGCGAGACGACGTCCACGCCCTCGGCCCGGGCCGCCTGCACCACCGCAGCCATGCCCGGGGAGGCCAGACCCTCGCCGCGGCGGTGCGGCGGCACCCACACGCCCTGCACCTGCACCACCTTGGGCGAGACCGCACCCAGCTCCGCCTTGAAGACGACCTCGGGGCCGGACGGGCCGGGGTCCACGCGCACGAAGGAGCGGCCCGTGGAGACCAGTTCGGCGATGCGCGCGCGGTAGGCGCCACCGCCGTCGGGTGGTGCCGGGGCGTAACCGATCTCCTCGGTGAACATCGCCACGCAGGCGGGGACCACGAGGTCCAGCTCCCGCAGGGTGGCGCGGCGCACCGCCGGGTCAGCAGGCACGGAGGGCTCGCCGTCGCAGACCATGAGGGGCTGGCTGGCGCGCACCTCACGCACGCCGCGCCAGTGCGGCTCCAGCCGCTGCCACAGCGCCAGGACCGTCTCGGCGGGCCCGACGAGCGAGGAGCAGCGCCGGCCCTGGGCGCGGGCCTGCGCGGCGAAGGCGTCCAGCGCGGCGGGGGTCGCCTCGATGGGCACGAGGTTGGCGCCGGCCCAGCACGCGGAGACCAGCTGCCCGTCCTCGAACCAGCCCCACACCTGGCCGCCGAGGTCGGTGCCCGGGCGGGCCACCAGGCCCAGCACGCGGGCGGAGACGAAGAGGTTGGCCACCGGGTCCCGGTCGCACAGGCGCAGCAGGGTGGCGGCGTCGGCGCCGGTCAGGACGCGCAGGGCACCGCGCCCGGCGGGGCCGCGGGACGTGGCCGTGGACGGGGTCGGGTACACCCCGGCATCCTGCCGCCACCGCGGCGGGCCGTCCACGCGGCCCCACCGCGGCAGGCGCACCGACCCGGCCCGGTGCTCAGCCGACGGTGACCGTGGGGCCGCCGGCGGTGGCCTCCTCGGCGGGCTCGCCCATCTCGGCGGCCAGCCGGTTCGCCTCCTCGATGAGGGTCTCGACGATCGCGTGCTCCGGAACCGTCTTGATGACCTCGCCCTTGACGAAGATCTGGCCCTTGCCGTTGCCGCTGGCCACGCCCAGGTCCGCCTCGCGAGCCTCGCCGGGGCCGTTGACCACGCAGCCCATGACGGCCACGCGCAGCGGCACGCTCATGCCCTCCAGCCCCTCGGTCACCGCGTCGGCCAGCGAGTAGACGTCCACCTGGGCGCGCCCGCAGGAGGGGCAGGAGACGATCTCCAGCTTGCGCGGGCGCAGGTTCAGCGACTGCAGGATCTGGATGCCGACCTTGACCTCCTCGGCCGGCGGCGCGGACAGCGAGACCCGGATGGTGTCGCCGATGCCCTTGCTCAGCAGCGCACCGAAGGCGGTCGCGGACTTGATGGTGCCCTGGAAGGCGGGGCCGGCCTCGGTGACGCCCAGGTGCAGCGGCCAGTCGCCCCGCTCGGACAGCAGCTCGTAGGCGCGGACCATGACCACCGGGTCGTTGTGCTTGACCGAGATCTTGAAGTCGTGGAAGTCGTGCTCCTCGAACAGCGAGGCCTCCCACACCGCGGACTCCACCAGCGCCTCGGGCGTGGCCTTGCCGTACTTCTGCATCAGCCGCGGGTCCAGGGAGCCGGCGTTGACGCCGATGCGGATCGAGACGCCGGCGTCCTTGGCCGCCTGCGCGATCTCCTTGACCTGGTCGTCGAACTTGCGGATGTTGCCCGGGTTGACGCGCACCGCCGCGCACCCCGCCTCGATCGCCGCGAAGACGTACTTGGGCTGGAAGTGGATGTCCGCGATGACGGGGATCTGCGACTTCCTCGCGATGATCGGCAGCGCCTCGGCGTCGTCGGCGCTGGGGCAGGCCACCCGCACGATGTCGCAGCCGGTCGCGGTGAGCTCGGCGATCTGCTGGAGCGTGGCGTTGATGTCGGTGGTGGGCGTCGTCGTCATCGACTGCACCGAGACCGGGGCGTCACCGCCGACCTCGACCGTGCCGACCTTGATCTTGCGCGTCTTGCGGCGCGGGGCCAGGACGGGCGGGGGCAGGGCGGGCAGACCGAGGCTGACAGTCACGCGACCAGTATCGACCCCCGCGGGCGCGGCGACGACCAGGACCGGCCACGTCCACCGGGCCGCCACCGGCTGTTCACGCCGGGCGGACGCCCCGCGGCACCCGGTGCCGTGCTCAGCCGAGCGTCACCGGACGCACGATGTCGGCGTACAGCAGCAGCGCGCTCATCCCGATGAGCACCAGCGACACCCCGTACGCCACCGGCATGGCCTTGGCCACGTCGACCGGCCCGGGGTCCGGCCGCCCGCGGAGGCGGAACAACGCCTTCTTCAGCACCTCCCACAGCGCCCCGGCGATGTGACCGCCGTCGAAGGGCAGCAGCGGGATCATGTTGAAGACGAACAGCGCCACGTTCAGCCCCGCCAGCAGGGACACCAGCCGGGAGGTCCGCTCGGCCAGCTCGTCGCCGGGGATGATCGCCGGCCGGGCGTTCAGCTCCCCCGCGAGCCGGCCGATGCCCACGACCCCGATCGGGCCGTTCGGGTCGCGCGCCTCGGTGCCGAAGGCGGCCTGCGCCACGTCGACCAGGCGCTGCGGCAGTCGCAGCACGATGCCGGCCACGCCCTGCACCTGCTCGGCCACCACGCCGGGCACCTCGGTGAGCGGGGTGCGCACCACGGCGATGCTCGGGGAGACCCCCAGGAAGCCGACCTCCTCCACGCGGTCGGTGACCTCGCCGGTGCGCTCGTCCACCACCGCCCGCTGCGTGAGCACCGGGGTGGCGGTCAGCTCCACCCGCCGCCCCTCCCGCTCGACGACGAGCTCGACGGTGCGCCCGCCGGCGGTCCGGATGGAGCGCGCCAACTGCTCCCAGCCGGTGACCGGCTCACCGTCGAAGGACACCACGACGTCCCCGGGCAGCAGTCCCGCCGCCGCGCCGGGCGCGGGCGGGTCGCCGGGGCCGCACTCGGTGGCGCTGGTCCCCGCGGGCAGTACGCACTGCGAGACGCTGGAGACGGTGGGCACGAGGCCGGGGGCACCGATGCCACTGACGGCCACCGCGGTGAGCAGCAGGGCCAGCACCAGGTTCGTGAAGGGCCCGCCGAACATGACCACGATGCGCTTCGCCACGGGCAACCGGTAGAAGGTGCGCCGCTCCTCCCCCGGGCCGACCTCGACGAAGCTCGCCGCCCGGGCCTCCTCCGCCATCAGCGCCCAGCGGCCGGTGGAGGACGCGCGCACCCGGCCGGGCTCGTCCCCCGGCTGCGGCGGGAACATCCCGATCATGCGGATGTAGCCGCCCAGCGGGATCGCCTTGAGGCCGTACTCGGTCTCCCCGCGCCGCCGGGAGAAGAGGGTGGGGCCGAAGCCGACCATGTACTGCGTGACCTTCACGCCGAAGCGCTTGGCGGGCAGCAGGTGCCCCACCTCGTGCAGGGCGATCGACACCGCCACGCCGACCGCCGCGGCGAGGACGCCGACGACCCACAGCAGGACCTCGCTCACGCGCGCGCCCCCGCCGCCGTCAGCTCCCGCGCCCTCGCACGTGCCCAGTGCTCGGCGGCCAGCACGTCGGCCACGTCGCGGGGTTCTCCGCCCGGCTCGTGCTCGCCGACCACCCGCGCCACGGTGTCGACGATGCCGAGGAAGGGCAGCCGACCGGCGTGGAAGGCAGCGACGCACTCCTCGTTGGCCGCGTTGAGCACCGCGGGGACCGTGGCGCCTCGCCGGCCCGCCTCGCGCGCCAGGTCCACCGCGGGGAAGGCCTCGCCGTCCAGCGGCTCGAACGTCCAGCTCGCGGCGCGCGTCCAGTCCACCGCCGCCGCCGCGCCGGGCACGCGGTGCGGCCACGCCAGTCCCAGGGCGATGGGCAGGCGCATGTCCGGCGGGGAGCACTGCGCCAGGGTGGAGCCGTCGGTGAACTCCACCATCGAGTGCACGACCGACTGCGGGTGCACGACGACCTCGATGCGCTCGTAGCCGATGCCGAACAGCAGCGAGGCCTCGATGAGCTCCAGGCCCTTGTTGACCAGGGTGGCGGAGTTGGTGGTGACCACCGGGCCCATCGACCAGGTCGGGTGCGCCAGCGCCTGCGCGGGGGTGACGCCCGCCAGGTCCTCGCGCCGCCGGCCGCGGAACGGCCCGCCGCTGGCGGTCAGGACCAGCCGGGCCACCTCGTCGGCCGTGCCGCCGCGCAGGCACTGCGCCAGGGCCGAGTGCTCGGAGTCGACGGGCACGACCTGGCCGGGCGCGGCGGCGCGGGTGACCAGCGGTCCGCCGGCCACCAGGGACTCCTTGTTCGCCAGCGCCAGGGTGCGCCCGGCCGCCAGCGCGGCCAGCGTCGGCCCCAGCCCCACCGACCCGGTCATCCCGTTCAGCACCACGTCGCACGGCTCGCCGGCGGCCTCGGTCGCGGCGTCCGGACCGGTCACGACCCGGGGGGACCACCCGGGGCGGCCGGCGTCGCGGGCGTGCGCGACGAGGGCCTCGCGCAGCTGCGCCTCGGCCTCGGGGCGGGCGAGCGCGACCAGGCGCACCTCGTGCTCGACGGCCTGGCGCGCGAGGGCGTCCACGTCCGCGCCGCCGGCCGCCAGCGCCACGACGCGGAAGCGGCCCGGTGCGGCGGCGACCACGTCCAGGGCCTGCGTGCCGATCGACCCGGTGCTGCCCAGCAGGACCACCTCGCGCGCGGGCCCGGCCGCCGGGCGGGACGGGTCCAGCGCCCCGGGGTGCAGGACGGGGGCGGGGCGCGGATCGGTGCTCACCGGGACATTCTGACCGCGCGGTCGGCACGAGGATCCACCGGTGGCCCCGCCCGGCGTCGTCATCGGCGAGGATGGCCCGAGCGCACCGCTCCACAGGAGGACAGCCCACATGCCCGCGAACCACCGCCGCCGGACCAGCGGCCTCGCCGCCGCCGCCCTCGCCGCCCTCGCCACCGCGGGTGCCGCCCCGGCCGGCGCGGCACCCGCCGCCACCGGCAGCGCGAGCGCGGCCGGCGCCGCGCACCTGCTGGCAGAGGTCGGCGCGGCGGCGCAGGAGTCGGCGCTGGAGTACTGGACGCCGGAGCGCCTGGCGGCCGCTCGGCCCGCCTCCGCCGACGCCCCGGCACCGGGCGGCGGCCCCGCCCCGGACGCGGGCACCGCCACCACGACCGGGGCGAGCACCGACGGCACCGACGAGGAGGGCGCGCAGGTGCGCACGCTCGCCGGTGGCGACGCGCCCCTGCTCACCCGGCGCCAGCGCAGCACCGCGGCGGTCGTCACGGGCGGCGCGGTCACCGTGGCGACGCCGTGGACCGGGGACCCGGCGATCACCTCGAAGGTGGGGCGGTTGTTCTTCACGCAGGGCGGACTGCCCTACGAGTGCTCGGCCAGCAGCGTGGAGGCGGGCAACGAGAGCGTCGTGGTGACGGCCGGGCACTGCCTCAGCGAGGCGGGCCACACCTCCACGAACGTCATCTTCGTCCCGGGCCTGGCGGGCTCGGAGCAGCCCTACGGCCGCTGGAGCGCGACCCGGACCTTCACGACCCCCCAGTGGCTCCAGGAGGACCAGCGCACACCGGCCGCCCTCAACCACGACGTGGGGTTCGTGGTCCTCGGGCGCCAGGACGGCACGACGCTCGCCGACCGGGTCGGGGCGCTGGACCTGGCCTTCGACGCTCCGCTGGACCGGGTGACGGTGTTCGGCTACCCGGCGGCCGGGCGCGGTGGCGACGGCTCCACGCTGCAGCACTGCACGGGCTGGCGCTTCCCCGACACGGGCGGCACCACCGACCAGGGGACCCTGTGCGACATGGGTGGCGGGTCCAGCGGCGGGCCGTGGCTGTCCGGGTTCGACCCGGCCGCCGGCACCGGCACCGTCACCTCGGTGGTGAGCTTCAGCTACAGCTCCGCCCCCGAGCGGCTCTACGGACCGCGGCTGGGCGCGGTGGAGCGCGAGGTGTACGAGCAGGCCGCCGCCGTCGTGGTCCCCTGACCCCCCGGCCCGGCCCGCTGACCGGGCGCGGGGCGCGGGGCGCCCCGTAGGTTCCTCCCGTGGCCCTGGACCCGCACGACCTGCCCGCCGGCGCGCTCGAGATGCTGCGCGAGCGGCACCTGGCGACCCTGACGACCCTGCGGGCGGACGGTTCCCCGCACGTGGTGCCCGTGGGGTTCACCTTCGACCCCGGCACCGGCACGGTGCGGGTCATCACCTCCGCCACCTCCCGCAAGGCCGCGCACGTGCGCCGCGGCACGCGCGCGGTGGTGGCCCAGGTGGACGGACGCCGCTGGCTGGCGCTGGAGGGCCCGGCCCGTCTGCTCACCGGTGCCGCCGACGTCGCCGACGCCGAGCGCCGGTACGCGGAGCGGTACCGGGTGCCCCGGCCCAACCCGCAGCGCGTGGTCGTCGCCGTCGAGGTGGACCGGGTGCTGGGGTCGGTCCCGCCCTGGGGTTGAGGGGTCGGCGGGGCCCGCCGCTCAGCTCTCGTGGGAGACCATGAGCTCCACGACGCGGTCCAGGAAGGCGTCCACGGGCGCCTCGCGGTAGGCGCGCCGGCCGCGCCGCGGGCGGAACAGCGCCGTCCGCACGTCCGCGGCCTCCAGGTCCGCCCGGCCGGCGAAGTGCTCCACGAGCACGGCGCACAGCGCGTCCACGTCGGCCGGCCGGTACCCGCGACGCAGGCCCCGGGCGCGCGGGAAGCGCTCCCCCTCGGGCTCGTCCAGGCGCCCGTGCACCGCGGCGCTCAGTGCGGCGTGCCGCTCCGCCCACTGCCGCTGCGCCCCGCCGGCCAGGGCCCACCCGCGCTCCAGGCGGGCCAGGCGGTCCTCCAGCGCCGCCAGGAGCCCGTCGGTGGCATCGACGTCGTACCCGCCGAGCTGCGCGCCGAAGCCGACCGCCCGCACCTGGGCAGCGCTGAGCCGGCGGGCCGGGACGGCGCGCTCGGCGTGCTCGAAGAACGCGTCCACGTCCTCGACGCGGTACCCGCGGCGCAGCCGCCCCGTGCGGTGCGGGCGAGCGCTCAGCACCTGCGCGGCGGCGCCCCGCTCGTCCAGGTCCTGCGTCACCGGCTCACCCCCGCGGTCCGCCCGCCGCTCACGCGCGCGGCTGCTCGGGGGCGACGGCCGCCAGCTGACCGCAGGCCCCGTCGATGTCGCTGCCGCGGGTGTCGCGCACCGTGGTGGGGATGCCCCGGGCCTCCAGCGCCGCCACGAAGGCCCGCTCCACGGCCGGGTCGCTGGCGGTCCACTTCGAGCCCGGCGTCGGGTTCAGCGGGATGGGGTTGACGTGCACCCACCCCTTGCCGCGCGCGTTGAGCAGTTTGCCCAGGCGGTCGGCGCGCCAGGCCTGGTCGTTGACGTCGCGGATCAGCGCGTACTCGATGCTGACGCGACGTCCGGTGGCCTCGAAGTAGCGGCGGGCCGCGTCGAGCGCCTCGCCGACCTTCCAGCGCTGGTTGATCGGCACCAGCTCGTCGCGCAGCTCGTCGTCGGGAGCGTGCAGGCTCAGCGCCAGGGTGGCGGCGATGCCCTCCGCGGCGAACTTGTCGATGGCCGGGACCAGCCCGACCGTCGACATGGTCACGCCGCGGGCGGAGATGCCCAGCCCGTCGGGGGCGGGGGCCGTGAGGCGGCGCACGGCGGCGACGGCCGACCTGTAGTTGGCCAGCGCCTCCCCCATGCCCATGAACACGACGTTCGAGACGCGACCGGGCCCCCCGGCGACCTCCCCGCGCGCCAGTGCGCGCGAGGCCGCCAGGACCTGCTCGACGATCTCGGCGGTGGACAGGTTCCGGGTCAGGCCCGCCTGTCCGGTGGCGCAGAACGGGCAGTTCATGCCGCAGCCGGCCTGGCTGGAGATGCACAGGGTGTCGCGGTTCTTGTAGCGCATGAGGACGGACTCGACCAGGGCGCCGTCGTGCAGGCGCCACAGCGTCTTGACCGTCCTGCCCCCGTCCGCCGTCAGGCTCCGCACCGGGGTCAGCAGGGTCGGCAGCAGCGCGTCGGCGATGCGGCGCCGGGAGGACGCCGGCAGGTCCGTCATGCGCTCGGGGTCGTCCTCGAGGCGCTCGAACCACTGGGTGGCCAGCTGGCGGGCACGGAACGGCTTCTCACCCAGCTCGGCCAGCGCCGCCGCACGCTCAGCGGGCTCGAGGTCGCTGAAGTGGCGCGGCGGCTTGCCCCGGCGCGGGGCGCTCATCACCAGCGCGCCGGGACTGGCGGGCGCCAGCGGCAGCGGGCGGCGGTCCGCGTCCCGGGCGAAGTCCTGGCTGAAGTCCTGGGGGGCGTCCGCCGCGGCGGAGGGGGCGGGAGGAGTCGGCATGGTTCCCCCATGGTAAAGCGCCCGTGCGCCGGCACCCGCGCACCGCGGGGCCGGCGCCGGCGGGCTCAGGGGCCGACCAGCGCCAGCAGCAGCAGGTGCACCACGGGCGCCGTGGGGAGCAGCGAGTCCAGCCGGTCCATGACACCGCCGTGCCCGGGCAGCAGGTCGCCCATGTCCTTGATGCCCAGGTCGCGCTTGAGCATGGACTCCGAGAGGTCCCCCAGGACGGCCACCGCGACGGTGACCAGGCCCAGCAGCAACCCGCCCCACCACGCCCCGCCCAGCATCAGCGGCAGGCACACCGCCCCCAGGACCGCACCGGTCAGCAGCGAGCCGGCGGTGCCCTCCCAGGACTTCTTCGGGCTGACCGAGGGAGCCATGGGGTGCTTGCCGAGGAAGACCCCGGCCGCATACCCGCCGATGTCGCTGGCGACGGCCAGCACCACGAACAGCAGCACGCGCCAGGCCCCGTCGGAGGCGGCCAGCATGAGCATCGCGAACGAGCCCAGCAGCGGGCCGTAGGACACCACGAAGACGCCGCCGGCCACGTCGCGCACGGCGGGGACCGCCACCGGGCTGCCGTGGTCACCGCCGGTGTCGACGACCCGCCACACCAGCACGGCGAAGACGGTCAGGACGTAGGCGACCAGGAGGGTCTCGCCACCGCCGAGGTAGGCGCCGGGCAGCATCGCGAGCGTGCCCACCACCGGCGGCAGGACCGGCACCCGCAGGTGGTGGGCGCGGAAGGCCCGCACCACCTCCACCGTCCCGTACAGGACGGCGGCGCAGGCGAGCAGGACGAACGCCTCGGGGCGCACGAACAGGCTGAGCAGCAGCACCGCGCCGAGCGCGAGCCCCACGCCGACGGCGGCAGGCAGGTTGCGCCCGGCGCGGGGCGTGCGCGCGGCACCGGTGGCCGCGTCGGGTGCGGGCGCGTTCACACCGCCAGGAGTTCCGCTTCCTTGTTCTTCAGCAGCTCGTCGACGACCTCGACGTACTTGCGCGTCGTGGCCTCGAGGTCCTTCTCCGCACGGGTGACCTCGTCCTCGCCGGCCTCGCCGTCCTTGACGATGCGGTCCAGTTCCTCCTTGGCGCGGCGCCGCACGTTGCGCAGGGAGACGCGGGCGTCCTCGGCCTTGGTGCGGGCGAGCTTGATGTAGTCCTTGCGGCGCTCCTCGGTCAGCTGGGGCAGCACCACGCGGATGACGTTGCCGTCGTTGCCCGGGTTCACGCCGAGGTCGGAGTTGCGCAGCGCCTTCTCGATCTCGGCCATCGCGCCGCGGTCGAAGGGGGTGATGAGCACCGAGCGGGCCTCGGGGATCTGGAAGGAGGCCAGCTGCTGCAGCGGGGTGGGTGCACCGTAGTAGTCCACGAAGATCTTGTGGAACATGGCGGCGTTGGCGCGACCGGTGCGGATGGCGCCGAAGTCCTCCTTGGCGACGTCGATCGCCTTGCTCATCTTCTCCTCGGCCTCGAGGAGGGTGTCGTCGATCACGGTGGTCCCTTCGTCCTTCTCCGGCGCGTCCAGGCCGACGCGGTGAGCGACGGGACCCCTCGGGTCCCCGTCCGGCTCAGCCCGCGGTCACCTGCGTGCCGATCCTCTCACCCCGCAGCGCGCGCGCCACGCCCTGTCCCTCCATGCCGAAGACGATCATCGGCAGGCCGTTGTCCATGCACAAGCTGAAGGCGGTCGTGTCGACCACGCGAAGCCCCTGCCGCAGCGCCTCCGAGTAGCTGATCTCGTCGATCTTGGTGGCGGCCGGGTCCTTGCGCGGGTCCCCGGTGTAGACGCCGTCGACGCCGTTCTTGGCCATCAGGACCGCGTCGGCGCGGACCTCGAGCGCCCGCTGGGCGGCCACGGTGTCGGTGGAGAAGTACGGCATGCCCGCACCGGCCCCGAAGATGACCACCCGGTTCTTCTCCATGTGGCGGATGGCGCGGCGCGGGATGTACGGCTCGGCGACCTGCCCCATGGCGATGGCGGTCTGCACGCGGGTGTCCACCCCGGCCTGCTCCAGGAAGTCCTGCAGCGCCAGCGCGTTCATCACCGTGCCGAGCATGCCCATGTAGTCGGCGCGGCTGCGCTCCATGCCGCGCTGGGACAGCTCCGCGCCGCGGAAGAAGTTGCCGCCGCCGACGACGATGGCGACCTGGACACCCAGCTTGACGCCCCCGGCGATCTCACGGGCCACCTGGGCGATGACGTCGGGGTCCACGCCGACGGAGCCGTTGCCGAAGAACTCCCCCGACAGCTTCAGCAGGACCCGGCGGTACGTGGGCGCGGGCTCGACCGTGCCGGCCTCCAGGTCGACGGTCAGGCTCGGCTCGGTGGTGTCCGGCACGCGGGTCTCCTTCGCGGGGTGGGGTTCTCGGGGAGTGTGCCGCACGGCTGCGCCGGGGGTCGTGCCCACCGGCGGTGCGCTGGTCCGGACGGGTGCGGCGCGCCGGACGCGCGAACGGGGGGGGGGGGGGGGGGGGGGGCCCCCCCCGGGGGGGGGGGGGGCGGCGGCGCCCCCGGCGGGGGGGGTTCACCCCGCCCAGAACCAACCACACCCGCCCCGCGTGGTGTTTTTGGTGGTTTTG
>NZ_JBJLRI010000096.1:0-12981 GCF_050871405.1 Kineococcus esterisolvens | reverse complement strand
CCCCCCCCCCCCCACCCCCCGGGTGGGCAGCCCGCCCCCGACGCGCCGCGGGGGGGGGGGGGGCCCCCCCCCCCCCCCCCCCTCTTCGTGCGTTCAGCACTCTTCGTGCGTTGATGCGGGCTCTGCCGGCCTTGATGCCTTCAGCCACAACGGGGCGGTGCCTGCGGGGCGGCCCGTGGTCAGGGGCGCAGCACGGTGATGCCAGCGGCCCTCGGATGCTCCAGCTCGGCGAGCGCCTGAGAACCCGCCTCCAGGGGCAGCTCCCGGCTCACCAGGTGCTCCAGCGGGAAGGCACCGGACGTCACCAGGGACATCAGGCGCGGGTAGTCGTGAGCCGCCATGCCGTGACTGCCCAACACCTGCAGCTCGAGCGCGATGACGCGGTCCATCGGTACCGAGGGCCGGCCTGCCGCAGCGGGCAGCAGGCCCACCTGCACGTGCCGGCCCCGCCGGCGCAGGCAGCGCAGCGACGCCTCACACGTCACCGGGGAACCCACCGCGTCGATCGACACGTGGGCCCCTCCCTCGGTGAGGTCCTCGATCGCTGCCACGACCCCGCCGTCGGCGGGATCCACGACGTGCACGGCACCGAAGGACGCCGCCAGCGCACGGGCTGCGGGGGAGAGGTCCGTCGCGACGACCCGCGCCCCCGCGGCAGCCGCGACCGCGACGGCGGACAGCCCCACGCCCCCGCAGCCGTGCACGGCGACGAACTCACCCGGGCGAACCCGCCCCACGTCCGACACTGCCCGGAACGCGGTCGCCACCCGGCAGCCGAGCGCGGCAGCCACCGTGGACGGCAGGTCGTCACCCAGGCGGACGAGGTTCACCTCGGCGTGGTCCAGGGCGACCAGTTCGGCGAAGGAGCCCCAGCCGGTGAAGCCCGGCTGTGTCTGCGCGCGGCACACCTGTTGCTGGCCGGCAGCGCACTCCGGGCAGGTGCCGCAGGCCGTCACGAACGGGGTGGTGGTGACCCTGTCCCCGGGGTGCCAGCCGCGCACGTCGGCGCCGACCGCCACGACGGTTCCCGCCAGTTCGTGACCGGGTACGTGCGGCAGCACGACGTCGTCGTCGTGGCCCTGCCAGGCGTGCCAATCGCTGCGGCACACGCCCGTCGCCTCCACCGCGACGACCACGCCGTGCGGGGCCGGCGCGGGGTCGGCGACGTCCGTCAGGCGCAGCGGTGCACCGAACTCCTCGACGAGGAGGGCGCGCACCTCAGGTGGAGGGCTGGTCGAGCACGTCCACCAGCGCGGAGGCGTCCCCGGTGTAGTCCCCGGGCGTCAGCAGCGACAGGCGCGCGGCCTCCCCTTCGGGCAAGCCGAGGCCGGCGACGAACTCGCGCAGTTTGGACTGGTCGACCTTGCGGCCACGGGTCAGCTCCTTGAGGCGCTCGTAGGGCTCGGGCAGCCCGTGCACGCGCATCACCGACTGCACCGCCTCGCCGAGCACCTCCCACGTGGCGTCGAGGTCCGCAGCCAGCGCGGCGGGCACCGCGTCCAGGCCGGCCAGGCCCTTGCGCGCGTTCTCGATGGCCAGCAGGGAGTGGCCGAACGCGACACCGATGTTGCGCTGCATGGAGGAGTCGGTGAGGTCGCGCTGCAGGCGGGAGGTCGTCAGCGTCTCCTCCAGCACGCGGAACAGCCCGCCGGAGACCTCCAGGTTCGCCTCGGCGTTCTCGAAGCGGATCGGGTTCACCTTGTGCGGCATCGTCGAGGACCCCACGGTGCCCTGGCCTCGGACCTGCGCGAAGTAGCCGTAGGAGATGTACGTCCACACGTCGGTGCAGAGGTTGTGCAGCACCCGGCCGAACCGGGACACGTCCGCGTACAGCTCCGCCTGCCAGTCGTGCGACTCGATCTGAGTGGTCAGCGGGTTCCACGTCAGGCCGAGGGACTCCACGAACGCCCTCGACACGGCCGGCCAGTCGGTGCCGGGAACCGCCGTGCGGTGCGCGGCGTAGGTGCCGGTGGCGCCGTTGAACTTCCCGAGGAACTCCGCACGCCCCACGCGAGTGAGCTGACGGCGCAGCCGGTGCGCCAGGACCGCGAGCTCCTTGCCCAGCGTCGTGGGTGTCGCCGGCTGGCCGTGGGTGCGGCTGAGCATCGGCAGGTCGCGCAGCTCGTGCGCCATGCGCGCCACGTCGTCGCTGAGGCCGGTGGCCGCCGGCAACCAGACCTGCTGCACGGCGTCCCGCACCATGAGGGCGTAGGAGAGGTTGTTGATGTCCTCGCTGGTGCAGAACAGGTGCACCAGCTCGGCCACATCGGCCAGCGACGTGCCCTCCAGGCGCCGCTTGATCCAGTACTCCACGGCCTTGACGTCGTGGACGGTGACGCGCTCGATCTCGGCGAGCTCGTCCACGGCTGCGGCGTCGAAGCGCAGCGGCAGCGCGCGGAGCAAGCCGACCTCCTCGCCGGTGAGGCGGCGCACCCCCGGGACGACGTCGTGGGTGCCGAGGTGGATCAGCCACTCGACCTCGACGTGGACGCGGCGGCGGTTCAGCGCCGCCTCCGAGAGGTGCTCGGTCAGCGGCGCCACGGAGCGGCGGTAGCGGCCGTCGAGGGGGCCGAGGGCCGGTTCTCCGAGGCTGGCGGGTGCGAGGTCCACGGGAGCTGCGGTCACGGGTCCCATGGTCCCACGACCGCGGCCGCCGTCCGTGCTGCCGGCGGAACGCTCCTCCAGCACCTCCCCGGCCCGGGAGGTCGTCGCCGGGGCCGAGCGTCGGACGGGGCGCAGCTCAGGGCAGGGGCGTGCGGCGCAGCACCGCGTCGCCGGCGCGCGCCCGGTCCAGCCGCACGGGCGAGCGCAGCACGCCGGTGCCCCGGGCGATGCGCCCGTCGGAGACGGGGGTGCAGCGCAGCCCGCCGCGCCCGCGCATCGCGCGGTGGGCGCCGTCGGCGACGACGCGGTCCATCCACGCGCACGGGTTCGCCGGGCGCCCGCCGCGGAACCGGACCGCGCCGGCCCCGGTGACCAGCTCGAACTCGTGGCCGCGCAGCGGGTCGAGCTCGACGCCGCGCACGACGAGGTTGCGCCGCGCCAGCAGCGGGTCCGGCACGGCGGGCAGCGCCAGGTCGGCGGCGACCGCCTCCCACGCCTCGACCGCGAGGAACGTCACGGCGGCGTCCATGTGGGCGGCCTTGCCGAAGAACCGGTCGCCGTGGATCCCCTTGCCCGATGCGACCTCCACCTCGTCGAGGTCACGGGTGGGCACGTCCGCGGCCCTGTCGCGGGGTCGGCCGAAGTAGGCGTGCTCGGGGGAGACGAGCAGGTGCAGGACCTCGACGGGGTGCTCGAGCAGGTGCTCGCCCACCTGTCCGTTCACAGGGCCAGCGCCCGCTCGGCGGCCCGCACCGCCCGGGCGCCGTACCCTCCGCCGAAGAGGGCGGCGTGCACGAGCAGCGGGTGCAGCTGGTGCAGCGGCACCCGCTCGCGCCGGCCGTCCGTGGTGCCGGCCGCTTCCACGTAGGCGTCGAGCGCCCGGTCCAGGTGCGGCAGGCCGAACAGCTCCAGCATCGCCAGGTCCGTCTCGGGGTGCCCGCCGTGCGCGGCGCAGTCGATGAGCACCGCACCGGACGGCGACCACAGCACGTTGCCGGACCACAGGTCGCCGTGCAGTCGCGCAGGCCGGTCGGCGCCCGCGACGAGGGCCTCGTCACCGTCGGCCAGCCGTGCGCACACCCGCTCGACGACCGCCGCTCCGGCGGCGTCCACGGCGCCGCGCTCGCGCGCGGCGCGCAGGTACGGTTCCAGGCGCCGCTGCGCGTAGAAGGTGCCCCACGGCTCGGGGTCGTGCGTCATCGGCAGGGGCAGCGAGGCGATCCACGCGTCCCCGACCACTCCCGGCGGCGGGGCGCCGAAGCGGTCGGCGCCGGCGGCGTGCGTGGTGGCCAGGTCCCGCCCGAAGTCCTCCGCCGCCGCGGCGGTGGCGGGCACCTCCTGGACGCGCTCCAGCACGAGGGCGTCCTCGCGCACCTCCCGCACCGCGCACACCGCTGCACCGCCCGCCTCGGCGAGCCAGGCGAGCCCGGCGGCTTCGGCCGCCAGTGCACCCGGTGGTGAGGCGGCCCGTTTCACGAACTCCTTCACGTCCGGCACGCCTCCCATGCTCGCCGGAGGTTCCACAGGCGGCACACCGGGGCCGCTGTCCACACCCCTGCCGCGCGGTCGAGGGCCGTGGGCCGGCTCGACCTAGCGTCCCGGTGACGAGGACGGCGGGGACGAGGACCGGAGACGGCCGGGCGCCGGCCGGGAGAGGAGGCACGGGCGTGGGACCGGAACCGGGTGAGGCGCGGCTGGGGGCGCTGGCGCGCGAGGTCGCCCGCCTCGGCGCCGACGCGCAGGACGTGCGCGCCCGCCTCGCCGGGCTGCACGGCATCGACTGGGAGGGGGTCGGGGCCGCCGCCTTCCGCTCGCGACTGGCGGAGGTCACCAGAGGCGTGGGTGCCTTCGCGACCGGGTGCGAGGAAGCCGCCGGTCGCGTGGCGGCGCACCGCAGCGCCGTCGCGGCCGTCGGCGCGGCGACGGGTGCGGGGATCGGGCCGGCGGGTGGTGCCGGGTGAGCGACGCGCTCACCGTCGGCGCCGGGTCCGTCGTCGTCGACCCCGACGCGCTCGACGCCGCCGCGGGGGTGCTGGCGCAGGCGGCGGCCGACGTCGCCGCGTGCGGGGCGGGGGCGGCCGCCGTCGCCCTCGATCCCGCGCTGCTGCTCAGCGTGCCGCTGGCCCCGGCCACCGGTGTGCCTGCGGAGCGGGCGCTGGGGGAGCTGCTGCTCGGGCCGGCGGCAGCCACTCCGCTGGCCGCCCGGGTGCTGCTGCTCGCCGGCCTGCTGCGCACCGCCTCGCTGCGCTACCGGGTGGGGGAGGACGCCGCGGCCGCGGCCGTGCAGGTCGCGCGGCGCGCCGCCGCGGAAGCGGTGGTGCAGGCCGCCCCTGCGCTGGCCGCCGGCGCCGCCGGGTTGCTGGCCGCCGACGTCGCGCTGCGCACCGCGCAGGCCGGCGACCTGGTGCTCCTGCGGGCCGTGGAGCAGGTCGTCACCACCGGTGAACTGGACCTGCAGGAGCTGGGGGCGGTCGCCGCCCAGGAGTACGGCGCGGTGGACGACCGCGTCCTGGGTGACGCCCGCCGGGCGGGGCTGCTGATCGCGCGGCACCCGTGGCTCGTGCAGGAGGCCGTCGCCACCACCCCCGCTGTGGTGCGCGCCGCGGCGGGACGCTCCCCGCTCGCGGCGGCGGGGATCACCGTGCTCGCCCCGCAGCTGCTCCGGCCGGACGCGGGCGCGGCCGAGGTCGCCGGTGCGCTCACCGCGGTGGGCGCCCTGAGCCCGTTGTTCCGGGAGACCTCGGTGCGGGTCTCCCCGGCGGCGCGGCGAGCCGTGCCCACCCGGCCGCCCCGGGGCGTCGCCGAGGTGCTCGACGGGGTGGCCCACCAGTCCACGGGTTTCGCGCCCGACGGCCCCGCGGGCTCGGTCGGGGACCGCATGCCGGTCGCCGGTCGCCCGGAGCCGGGCGTCGTGCGGCTCGAGCGCGTCACGCAGGCCGGCGGGTCCGTGGCGTGGATCGTCCAGGTCCCCGGCACGCAGGACTGGACGCCGTTGCCGTCACCGGGCGCCACCCCCATGGACCTGACGACGAACCTGCGGGTCGTGGCGGGCGAGCCGACCGCCACGACAGCGGCCGTCGCCGAGGCGATGCGCCGGGCCGGTGTGGGGGCGGGGGAGCCGGTGATGCTGGCCGGGCACAGCCAGGGCGGCCTGACGGTGACGGCGCTGGCCGCCGACGCGGGTTTCCGCGAGCGCTACCGCGTCACCCACGTGGTCACCGCCGGCTCGCCGGTGGACGGCTTCGCGGTGCCCGGGCACGTGCGGGTGCTCTCCCTGGAGCACACCGGCGACCTCGTGCCGGCGCTGGACGGGACCGCTGCGCGGCCGTCGGCGTCGCGCACGGTGGTCCGCCGCGACGTCGGGGACGACCCGGACTTCGCCGACGCGGTGGCCGGTGACCCGCTGACGGCCCACGGGTGGCGCAGCTACCTGGACACCGCCGCCCTCGTGGACGCCAGCACCGACGAGGCGCTGGTGGGCTACCGGGACTCGGCGGCGGCCTTCTTCGACGCGCCCGGTGCTCGCGTGGAGGTCTTCGACTACCGCGCGGAGCGGGTGTGAGGGTCGGCGGTCAGGTGCCCGTGCGGGGGGTGAGGGCGCGGAAGGAGGAGCTGTGCCACACCAGCGGCTCGGTGTCGGGGACGGTGCCGGTGGCGTGCACCTGCAGCAGCACCACGTCGTGGTCGCCGGCGGGGACCTCCGAGTGGATGCTGCACTCCATCCACACGGGGGCGCCGTGCACGAGGTGCGCGCCGCTCGCCGTGGTCGTGGTGGCGATGCCGGCGAAGCGGTCGGCGGCCCTCGAGGCCAGCTGGCGGGCGGCGCTGTCGTGCGCCTCACCGAGCACGGAGACCCCCAGGCGAGGTGCGGTGCGCAGCTTCGGCCAGCTGGTGGAGGTGTGCTGCACCGCGAACAGCACCAGCGGTGGGTCCAGGGAGATGCCGACCTGGAAGGAGGAGGCGACCAGGACGACCGGCTCGCCGTCCACGACCGCTGACAGCGCGGCCACGCCCGAGGGGAACAGGGCGAAGGTGGAGCGCAGCGCCGAGGGGTCGTCCTCGGGGGAGACCATCGTCGGGGTCCGCTCGGTGCTCGCATCGTGCATGGGTGAACCGTCCAGCTGCTCGTGGGTGACCGGGGACCGCTCGCGGCGCCGCTCCCCGATCGCACCTGGAGCGCAGCCGCCAGGCGACCGTACCCGCGGGTGGGCGTCGGCGCGCCCGCGCTGCCGGCGAGCGACCCGGTACCCCGTGCGAGGGTCCCTAAGCTGGCCGGGTGCCGACCCCCAGCGCTGCCGAACTCCTCCCGCGCCTGCGGGCGAACATGGCGAAGGTGCCCGCCTACGTGGCCGGGCGGCCGCCCGTGACGCGCGAGGGCGTGGAGGTGTTCAAGCTCTCCTCCAACGAGAACCCTTACCCGCCGCTGCCGAGCGTCCTGGCGGCCATCACCCGGGCGGCCTCGCAGGTGAACCGCTACCCGGACCCCGCGGCGGGGGCGATGCTCGCGGCGGTGGGGCGCCGGTGGGCCTTGTCCCCGGAGCACCTGGCGGCGGCCACCGGCAGCGTGCGCCTGCTGGCGCAGCTGGTGGAGGCCACCTGCGACCCCGGCGACGAGGTCGTGTTCGCGTGGCGATCGTTCGAGGCGTACCCGATCACCGCCGCCATCGCCGACGCGACGGCCGTGCAGGTCCCGCTGACCGCGGAGGCCCGCCACGACCTGCCGGCGATGCTCGCGGCGATCACTGCACGCACCCGGATGGTGGTGCTGTGCTCGCCGAACAACCCCACCGGCCCGGTGATCCGTTCCGGGGAGCTGGAGGGGTTCCTGGCGCAGGTGCCCGGGGACGTGCTGGTCGTGCTCGACGAGGCGTACCGGGAGTTCGCCGACGACCCGGAGGTTCCCGACGGCGTGGACGTGCTGCGCGCGCACCCGAACGTGGTGGTGCTGCGCACCTTCTCCAAGGCGTACGGGCTGGCGGGGTTGCGCGTGGGCGTGGCGGCCGCGCACCCGCAGGTCGCCTCGGCCCTCCGGCGGGCGGCCACGCCGTTCGGGGTGAGCGGCATCGCGCAGGCGGCGGTGGTGGCGTCCCTGCAGGAGGCGGCCGAGGCGGAGCTGATGGGGCGGGTGGCTGCCCTGGTGGCCGAACGGCGCCGCGTCGCCGACGGGCTGCGCGAGCAGGGCTGGGCGGTGCCGGACGCGCAGGGCAACTTCGTGTGGCTGCCGGTGGGGGAGCGCACGCCCGTGCTCGTCGACGCTTTCGGCGCGCAGGGCCTGTCGGTGCGCGGGTACGGCACCGACGGGGTGCGCGTCACGATCGGCGAGGTGGCGGCGAACTCCCGCCTGCTGGACGTGGCGGCCCGGCTGGTCTGACCGGACCCGCCGCCGCGCTCTCGAGCGCCCCCGTCCGGCGCAACGCTCGCGCCCTCCACCTACCGTCCCGTAAGGTACGCCCCCGTAAGGTACGGAACCGTAGGTTGAGCTGCGGCGTCCGGCCGCGACGAGGACCGTCCGACGGAGGGGGAAGGCGTGAGCGAGGCGGCCGGCCCGGACCGGGCCCGCACCGAGGCGATGGTGCAGCTGCTGGACGCCACCGGTGCGCGGCGCGAGCACCCCGGCTACGACGTCCACCTCGAGCCGGTCGAGCTGCTCGGTCTGCTGCGCGACATGGTGCTGATGCGCCGGCTGGACACCGAGGCCGAGGCGCTGCAGCGCCAGGGGCAGCTGGGCCTGTGGGCGGGCAGCCGCGGGCAGGAGGCCGCGCAGGTGGGCGCCGCGCGCGCCCTGCGCCGCCAGGACCACGTCTTCCCCAGCTACCGCGACCACGGTTTCCTGCTGGCGCGCGAGGTGGACCCCCTGCACGTGCTGAGCCTGTTCCGCGGCGTCGACCACGGTGGCTGGGACCCGGTCGAGCACGGCGTGCACCCCTACACGCTGGTCATCGCCGCGCAGATGCTGCCGGCCGTCGGCTACGCGATGGGCGTGCAGCGCGACGGGGCCGTCGGCAGCGGCGACCCCGCCCGCGACACCGCCGTCGTCGCCTGCTTCGGCGACGGCGCCACCTCCCAGGGCGAGGCCGCCGAGGCGCTGAACTGGGCGGCCGTCTACAACGCCCCCGTCATCTTCCTGTGCCAGAACAACCAGTGGGCGATCTCCGAGCCCGTCCAGCGGCAGTCGACGGTGCCGCTGCACCGGCGCGCCGAGGGCGCCGGGATGCCCGGCGTCCTCGTCGACGGCAACGACGTGCTGGCCGTGCTGGCCGTGGTGCGCGCGGCCGCCGAGCGCGCCCGCAGCGGCGGCGGCCCCACGTTCGTGGAGGCGTACACGTACCGGATGGGTGCCCACACCACCGCCGACGACCCCGGCCGCTACCGCGATGCCGCCGAGGTCGACGCCTGGCGCGAGCGCGACCCGATCGACCGGTTCCGCGCGCACCTGCGCGCCGAGGGCGTCCTCGACGACGCCTTCGAGGAGGCGCTGGCGGCGGAGGCCGACGAGTTCGCCACCCGCCTGCGCGCGGGGGTGCGCGACATGCCCGACCCCGAGCCGGCGTCGATGTTCGAGCACGCCTACGCCGAGCCGCACCCGCAGGTCCTGACCGAGCGCGACGAGTTCCTCGCCGCCTGGGCCCGCCACGAGCAGGACGAGCAGCACGCCACCGCCGGGAGGGACCGCTGATGGAGCGCATGCCGATCGCCAAGGCGATCAACGCCGGACTGCGGGCCGCGATGGAGCGCGACCCGCGGGTGCTGCTGATGGGCGAGGACATCGGCCGCCTCGGCGGGGTGTTCCGCGTCACGGACGGCCTGCAGAAGGACTTCGGCGAGGACCGCGTCCTGGACACCCCGCTGGCGGAGGCCGGCATCGTGGGCACCGCGATCGGGATGGCGCTGCGCGGCTACCGGCCGGTGTGCGAGATCCAGTTCAACGGCTTCGTCTACCCCGCTTTCAGCCAGATCGTCACCCAGCTGGCGAAGCTGCGGGCGCGCTCGCGCGGCCGCCTGTCGGTGCCCGTGGTGATCCGCATCCCCGCCGGCGGCGGCATCGGCTCGGTGGAGCACCACTCGGAGAGCCCCGAGGTGCTGTTCGCGCACACCGCCGGCCTGCGCGTGGTGTACCCCTCCAACGCCCACGACGCGTACTGGACGGTGCAGCAAGCCATCGCCTCGGCCGACCCGGTGGTGTTCATGGAACCCGAACGCCGGTACTGGGAGAAGGGCGACGTCGACACCGGGCTCGCCCCCGGCCAGGTCGCACCGCTGCACCGGGCCCGCGTGCTGCGGACCGGCGCCGACGCCACCGTCGTGGCGTACGGGCCCACGGTGAAGCTGGCGCTGGACGCCGCCGCCGAGGCCGCGCAGGACGGGACGCAGCTGGAGGTCGTGGACCTGCGCTCGATCTCCCCGCTGGACGTGGACACGGTGGTGGAGTCGGTGCGCCGCACCGGCCGGCTCGTCGTGGTCCAGGAGGCGCCGGTGTTCCACGGCGCGGCGGCCGAGATCGCCGCGCAGATCACGGAGCGCTGCTTCTACTCCCTGGAGGCGCCCGTCAAGCGCGTCGGCGGGTACCACCTGCCGTACCCGGCGGCCCGCGTGGAGGAGCACTACCTGCCGTCGGTCGACCGCGTCCTGGACGCCGTGGAGCAGGCGCTCGCGGCCTGAGCGGCGCGGTGCCGCGCACCCCGCGGCCCCGGAGAACGCGACCCGAAGAACCCGAGAAACCCGAAGGGGACCTGTGCACCAGCGGTTCGCCCTGCCCGACGTGGGCGAGGGACTCACCGAGGCCGAGATCGTGTCGTGGAAGGTGCGGGCCGGCGACACCGTCGCGGTCAACGACGTCCTCGTGGAGATCGAGACGGCCAAGTCGCTCGTCGAGCTGCCCAGCCCCTACGCCGGCACGGTCGTGGGCCTGCTGGTCGCCGAGGGCGTGACCGTCGACGTCGGCACGGACATCGTCGTCATCGGTGACGGGCCCGCCGCGGGCAGCGGCGCGCCGGGGGACCGCTCGGCGACGGAACCGGCGATCGACCCGCAGCGGCGCCACGGGGAGGCGCCCGACGCGCAGGACGGCGCCGCGCAGGACGTCGAGGGCTCGGGGGCCACCCTGGTGGGGTACGGCACCCGCGAGGGCAGCGCGCGCCGACGCCGCGCCGCGGGCACCTCCCCCGCGGTCCCCGCACCCCCCGCCCCCGCGACCGCGCCCCCCGGGACCGGTCCCGGCGCACCCGCCGTCCCGGCGACCCGCGCGCACGTGCTGGCCAAGCCCCCCGTGCGCAAGCTGGCCCGCGACCTCGGCGTGGACCTGGCCGACGCGACCCCCACCGGCCCGGGCGGCACCGTCACCCGCGCAGACGTCCTGGCCCTGGTGCCCTCGGCGTCGGCCGAGCCGTCGCGGCGCGAGGACCGGCACGAGCGCGAGCGGCACGTGCCGATCCGCGGCGTGCGCAAGGCCACCGCCGCGGCGATGGTGGAGAGCGCGTTCTCCGCACCGCACGTCACGGTGTTCACCACCGTCGACGCGACCCGCACGATGAAGCTGGTCCAGCGCCTCAAGAGCGACCCGGAGTTCGCCGGGGTGCGCGTCTCCCCGCTGCTGCTGGTGGCCAAGGCCCTGCTGGTGGCGGTGCGCCGCAACCCCGACATCAACTCGACCTGGGACGAGGAGAACCAGGTGATCGTGGTGAAGAACTACGTGAACCTGGGCATCGCGGTGGCCACCCCCCGCGGGCTGCTGGTGCCGAACGTCAAGGACGCCGACGAGATGACCTTGAAGGAGCTCGCCGTCCACCTCGGTGAGCTGGCCGCCAGGGCGCGCGAGGGCAAGGCGCAGCCGGCCGACCTGGCCGAGGGCACCATCACCATCACGAACGTCGGCACGTTCGGCATCGACACCGGGACCCCGATCCTCAACCCGGGCGAGGCGGCGATCCTGGCGGTGGGGAGGATCGCCCAGAAGCCGTGGGTCCACAAGGGCAAGGTGAAGCCGCGCTACCTGGCCACCCTCAGCCTGTCGTTCGACCACCGGATGCTCGACGGGGAGAGCGGTTCGCGGGCCCTGGCCGACGTCGCTGCGGTGCTGGAGGACCCCGCTCGGGCGCTCACCTGGACCTGAGGGGGTCCCGCCGGCCCCCGCCGATCAGGTGGCCCCGTCGGAGGGCTGCGACGGTGAGGGGAGCGTGCGGGTGCCGTCCCGAGCCGGTGTGACCGGACGCGGAGGTCACCGGTACCCGGTGGTGTCCGCGGGGCGACCGGCCTGCACCACCTCCGCGACGTACCGCCACCCGTCGGGCCGGCTGCCGTCGACGTCGTCGATGCCGTACTCGCGTGCCAGGGAACCGGAGTCCAGGGTGCGCCCGGAGAACCTGGACCGCCGGGGGTCCGCGGCGAGGGCGGCCGCGCACCGGCCCGTGAACACCGGCGACTCCGAGATCGCGAAGTGGGGCTCCTGCTCGATCGCGTCGCGCCAGTTCTCCTCGGTGACGCCGAACGTCTCGAGCATCGCCTCCGAGCGCAACCAGCCGGGGGTGAGGGCGACGGCCGTGCAGCCGTGCGGGGCTGTCTCCGCGGCCAGCGCCTTCGCCAGCGGGTGCGCGGCGGCCTTGGCGAGGTGGAACGCCAGGGTGGTACCCGCCCGGTAGGAGGAGTTGTGCTCCTCGGTGCCGTCGGTCATCACCACCACGAGCCCTCCGGGTCGGCGCAGCACCAGCGGCAGCAGCACGTGAGCGGTGACGACGTGCGACTCGATCCCCAGCCGCAGCATGCGCAGGCTCGCTCCCAGGTCGTGCTCCCACACCGGTGCCCCCCACGTCATCAGGTGGTCGCCACCCCACACCCCGTCGACGAGGACGTCGAGGCGGCCGTGCTCGGCGTCCACCCGTGCCGCCAGCGCCCGCACCTGGCCAGGGTCGAGGTGGTCGCAACGCACCGGCACGCCGTGGCCGCCGGCGGCGTCGACCAGGTCGGCGGTCTCCTCGATCGTCTCGGGACGGCCCAGCTCGGAGCGGCCGGCGCTGCTGGAGCGCCCGCTCACCCACACCGTCGCACCGGCGCGGCCGAGCTCGACGGCGATGGCGCGGCTCGCGCCGCGGGTGCCGCCCGCCACGAGGGCGACACGGCCGGTCAGGTCGGAAGGGGTCCACGGGGTGCTCTGCTCGCTCATGCGACCACCCTCGCGCGGAACCTTGACAGCCGGCGTCAGGGTTTCGCGGCACGATGGGCCGGTGCGCTCCGAACGGCTCGTCGCCCTGCTGTTCCAGCTGCAGCGGGGGGGGGGGGGGGGGGGGGGGGGGGGGGGGGGGGGGGGGGGGGGGGGGGGGGGGGGGGGGCGGGCGGCGCGGGGGGGCGGGTGGGGGGGGGGGGGGGGGGGGGGGGGGGGGGGGG
>NZ_JBJLRI010000095.1:0-13081 GCF_050871405.1 Kineococcus esterisolvens | reverse complement strand
ACCGGCCACCGCCCGGTGCGCCCACAGCGACGCGGCTCAGCCCTGAGCCTGCTCCTCGCCGGCCCGCGGCTGCTCGTCGGCGCCCTCGGCCGCCGCGTCGGCGGCAGCCTGCGCGTCGTCGCCCAGCGGGTCGACGGTCTCACCGGTCTCGTCGGCCGGGGCGCCCGGCGCGTCGGCGGCGGCCTCGGGGGCCACCTCCTCGTCCTCGGGGCCGCCCACGAGCTCCTCCAGGTCGACGACGGCGCCCGAGGCGTCCTTCACCGTGGCCTTCTCCATCGCCACCGCCAGCGCCTTGCGGCGGCGCACCTCGGAGACCATGGCGGGCACCTGTCCGGCCTGGTCGACCATCTGCACGAACTGGTTGGGCTCCATGCCGTACTGCTGGGCCTGACCGACGAGGTACTCCAGCAGCTCCTGCTGCTCCACGCCGATCTCCTCGCGCTCGGCGAGGGCGTCCAGCAGCAGCTGGCTGCGCAGCGCGGCGCGCGTGCTCTCGTCGATCTCCGCGCGGTGCTCGGCGTCCTCCAACCGCCCCTCGCGCTCGAGGTGGGTGTGGATCTCCGCCTCCACCAGGGACTCCGGCACGGGGACCTCGACCAGCTCGAGCAGCTTCTCCAGGACGCGGTCGCGCGCCTGCAGGCCCTGCTCGAACTTCTTGCTCTGCTCCACCTGGCCGCGCAGGTCCGCGCGCAGCTCCTCCAGCGTGTCGAACTCGCTGGCGAGCTGGGCGAAGTCGTCGTCGGCCTCGGGCAGGACCCGCTCCTTGACGGACTGCACCGTCACGGTGATCTCGGCGTCCTGGCCCTTGCGGTCGCCGCCGGCCAGCGGCGCGGTGAAGGTCGTGGTGCCCTCGGCGGACAGGCCGGTCACGGCGTCGTCCAGACCGATGATCATGTTGCCCTGGCCGACCTGGTAGGAGATGCCCTTGGCGGTCTCGATCTCCTCGCCGTCGATCTCGGCGCGCAGGTCCAGGGAGACGAAGTCGCCCTCCGCGGCCGGGCGGTCGACGCCGGTGAGGGTGCCGAAGCGCTCGCGCAGCGAGGTCAGCCGGGTCTCGACGTCCTCGTCGGAGACCTGCAGGTCGTCGACGGACACCTCGACGTCCTCCAGGACCGGCAGCTCCAGGGTGGGACGCACGTCCACCTCGACGGAGAAGCGCAGGTCGCCGCCCGTCCTGGGGTCCGGCGCCTGGGAGACGTCGACGGTCGGCTGGCCCAGCGGGCGCAGCTCCTTCTCCTCCACGGCGCGCTGGTAGAACTTCGGCAGGGCGTCGTTGACGGCCTCCTCCAGCACCGCGGCGCGGCCGAAGCGCTGGTCGATGACGCGGGCGGGGACCTTGCCCCGGCGGAAGCCCGGCACCTGGACCTGGCCCGCGATCGACTTGTAGGCGGCGTCGAGGCTCGGCTTCAGCTCGTCGTAGCCGACCTCGACGGTCAGCTTCACCCGGGTCGGGTTGAGGGTCTCGACGTCGCTCTTCACAGCGGGGTTCTCCTGGGGTCTCTCCGCGCCGGGGCGGAGGTCGTGGTCAGGCGTGCGGTGTGCCGGGTGCCCCGGCGCACCGCGAAAGCCTAGCCTTCCGCGCCGGGACGTCTCCCCGACCGCCGGTGGCGCCGGAGCACCACCGGGCGGTGGTCGTCGGGGTACCCGGATTCGAACCGGGGGCCTTCCGCTCCCAAAGCGGACGCGCTACCAAGCTGCGCCACACCCCGCGACCCGCCGCGCGCTGCGGCGGGTACTGCGACAGGCTACCGCCGCGGACGCGTTAGGCTGTGTCTCGGCCGCTGCGCACGCCCCTCAGGGCGCCGCGCACGACCACGCGGGCGTAGCTCAATGGTAGAGCCCTAGTCTTCCAAACTAGCTACGCGGGTTCGATTCCCGTCGCCCGCTCCACCTGCGCGGCCGCCCCTCGGGGCGGCCGCGGGCCGGGTCGCCGGAGCCCGACCGCCTGCGGGGACCTCAGAAGCGGTTGACGTCGGTGACCTCGCAGGTCACCTCCGCAGGCGCGTCGGCGACCTCGGCGACGGCCTCCACCTCCAGCGACTGCCCGGAACGGACGTCGTCCGCCGTGGCCTGCGCCTCCGCCACCTCGACGCCGTCGGCGCCCGAGAACGTGACGGTGATGACGTAACTGCGCGGGTCCACCTCGCCGTTCGACACCGTCAGGCCCGCGACGACGCCGGGGTCGACGGCCTCGCAGGTGTCGACGACGACCTCCGGCTCGACGGCGGAGCCACCCGCGGGCGGCTCCTCGTCGGTCACCTCGGTCGGCACCTGCTCCGAGGGGCCGCGGTCCTCGGGGCTGACCGCCTCGGTGCCCTCGGTGGTGCTCTCGGTGGTCTGCGTGCTGCACGCGGTCAGCGCGAGCAGGCCTGCAGCGGACAGGGACATCAGCGCGTGGCGCACAGCACTCTCCTCACTCGGGACGCCTCCAACCTGGCACACCCGCGCACACCGGGCCCGTCGAGCGCGGCTCACCGCACCGCCACCCCCCGGACCGGCGCCGCAGCCGGCAGCAGCGCCGCCTCGGCCGGGGCGAGCCGCTCGGCCACCGCCGCCAGCTGCGCCGCCGTCAGGTACGACGGGTTCGAGCCCACCGGCACCCGAACCACCTCCGCCGCGCGGAAGCGGGCGTCGCCCAGCAGCTGCACGCGCGGAACCGGGTGGGCGAGCGGGCGCAGCCGGACGGTCACCACCCCGTCCGCCGGCGCCGAGACGACCTCCCCCGCCGCCCGCACCCCCGCCGAGGGCCCGCTGCGCCACAGCAGCACCGGCTGCCGGGGCACGACCAGCCCCAGCCGGTAGGTCGGGTGCACGCAACGGCGCAGGGTCACCGGCTCGCCGGGCTGCGCCCCCACCAGCTCCGGCACGTCGGCGGCCGCCTTCAGCACCCAGCACGCCACCTCGTCCGCCGTCAGCCTCGCCCTCGCCACCCGCCCATCGTGCGCACCCGGCGGCCGCGCCGCGCGCCCGGCGGTCCACCCGCCCGGCGCCCCCACCTGGCAGGCTGGTCCCGTGATCGCACGGTCGCCGGTGTCGCTGCCCGTCCACGTCGTCGTGGCCCCGGACAAGTTCAAGGGGTCGCTGACGGCCGTCCAGGTCGCCGAGCGCGTCGCCGCGGGCCTGCGCGCGGGCTTCGCCGCCGCGCTGCCCGGGGTCGGCGCCCACGCCCTGCGGGTGACGACCGTCCCCGTGGCCGACGGCGGTGAGGGCACCGTGGACGCAGCGGTCGCCGCCGGCTGGCGAGCCGTGACCACGACCGCGGCCGGCCCCACCGGGGCGCCCGTGGCCGCCACGTGGGCGCGCGAGCCCGGCGGGGAGGCCGCCCTCGTGGAACTGGCGCAGGCCTCCGGGCTGGACCGGCTCCCCGGCGGTGCGCGCGAGCCGATGGCCGCCACCTCCCGCGGCACCGGGGAACTGGTGCGCGCCGCGCTGGACGACGGCGCGCGCGAGGTCGTGCTGGCCGTCGGCGGCAGCGCCTGCACCGACGGCGGCGCCGGCCTGCTGACCGCCCTGGGCGCCCGCCTGCTGGACGCCGACGGGCACGACCTGCCGGACGGCGGTGGTGCGCTCGCCCGCCTGCACCGGGTGGACCTGGCCGGGCTGGACCCCCGGGTGCGCGAGGTGCGCTGGACGCTGGCCGCCGACGTGGACAACCCCCTGCTCGGCGACCGGGGCGCGGCGGCGGTCTTCGGCCCCCAGAAGGGCGCCGACCCCGATCAGGTGGCCGCGCTGGACGCAGCGCTGGCCCGCTTCGCCGACGCGCTGGCCGCCGCGGGCGCGCCCGACGCGCGCGAGGAGCCCGGAGCGGGGGCCGCCGGCGGCACGGGCCTGGTGGCCCTGGGCCTGCTGGGCGCCCGCCGGCGCCCCGGCGTGGAGGTCGTGCTGGACCTGGTGCGCTGGCCCGAGCGCGCGGCGGGCGCGGACCTCGTGGTCACCGGCGAGGGCAGCTTCGACGAGCAGTCCCTGGGCGGCAAGACGCCCGTGGGCGTCGCCCGCGCGGCCGCAGCCCTCGGCGCCCCCGTCATCGTGCTCAGCGGCAGGCGGACCCTGCCGGAGGAGCGCTGGCGGGCCGCGGGCTTCGCCGACGCCCGCGCGCTCACCGACGTCGAGGCCGACGCGGCGCGCTGCATCGCCGGGGCGGGCCCGCTGCTGGAAGGGCTGGCCCGCGTCCTGGGCACCGAACTGGCGGCTGCCGTCGCCTGAGCGCCCGCCGGCCGCTCAGGCCGGCTGGCAGGTGGGGCACCAGAACAGGTGCCGGGCCACCACCTGCGCGTGCAGCACCGGGGTGCCGCACACCCGGCACGGCTGCCCGCCGCGCCGGTAGACGTAGAAACGGTCCTCCTCCGACGGTGCGCCGCGCGGGTTCGAGCGGTGCACCGGACGGGTGGTGACGATGCGTCCCGTGCGCACGTCCGCGCGCAGGAGGCGCACGGCGTCGGTCCACACCGCGTCCCACTCCTCGCGGCTCACCCCCCGGCCGGGCCGGTACGGGTCGATGCCCGCGCGGAACAGCAGTTCGGCGCGGTAGATGGTGCCCAGTCCCGCCACGACCTCCTGCTGCATGAGCAACGCACCCACCGCGACCCGCGAGCGGTGCACGGCCGCGAAGGCGCGCTCGGGGTCTGCGTCCGCGCGCAGGGGGTCCGCGCCCAGCCGGGCGTGCAGCTCCCCCGCGTCCGCCGCGGTCAGCACCTCGCAGGCGTTGGGCCCGCGCAGGTCCGCCCAGCCGGTGCCGGCCACCAGGCGCGCGCGCACCGCGCCCCGCGGTTCCGGCGGCTCGCCGTCGCCGAGCGTCCACGTGCCGTACAGCCCCAGGTGCACGTGCAGCACCCGGTCCTCGCCGAGGTCGGCGAGCAGGTGCTTGCCGTGCGCCTCCGCACCGCGCAGCACCCGCCCGTCCAGCAGGGCCGCCCCGTCGGCGAAGCGGCCCTGCGGGCTGGTGACGGTCAGGCGCTGCCCGCCGAAGCGCTCGCGCAGGACGCGGGCGTAGCGGTGGACGACGTTGCCCTCGGGCACCCCGTCGCCCGGATCAGCGCTGCGGCGCCACCGGCAGCTCGCCAGTGCGCGCGTACTCGGTGAGCATGTCGATGCGGCGCTGGTGGCGGGGGTCGCCGGAGAACGGCGTGGCGAGGAAGGCGTCGACGATCGCGGTGGCCTCCTCGAGGGTGTGCATGCGAGCGCCCACGCCCACGCACCGGGCGTCGTTGTGCTCGCGGGCCAGCTGCGCCGTCTGCACGGACCACGCCAGGGCGCAGCGGATGCCGGGCACGGCGTTGGCGGCGATCTGCTCGCCGTTGCCGGAGCCGCCGAGGACGACGCCCAGGCTGCCCGGCTCGGCGGCCACGGCGGCCGCGGCGGCCAGCACGAAGGGCGGGTAGTCGTCGACGGCGTCGTACTCGGCCGCGCCGTGGTCGACGACGTCGTGGCCCTGCTCGCGCAGGTGCGCCACGAGGTGCTGCTTGAGCTCGAAGCCGGCGTGGTCGGTGCCGATGTGGACGCGCATGGCGACAGCTTGGCAGGCCCGTCCGGCACGGGCTCGCCGGGTCCCGGAGCGGGACCGGGCCCGGCGGGCGCGGCGGCTCAGTCGAAGACGGGGCCCTGCGTGCGGGTGCGCTTGAGCTCGAAGAAGCCCGGCGTGCCGGCCACCAGCAGGCACCCGTCCCACAACTTCCCGGCGTCCTCGCCCTTGGGGGCGGGGGTGACGACCGGGCCGAAGAAGGCGACGTCGCCGAAGGCCACGACGGGGGTGCCGACGTCCTCGCCGACCCGGCTGATGCCCTCGGTGTGCGAGGCGCGCAGCTCGGCGTCGTACGTGTCGGTGCCCGCCGCGGCGGCCAGGTCCGCCGGGAGGCCGACCTCCTGCAGCGCCTGCGCGATCACCTCGTCGAAGTCCTTGTTGCCGCCGGGGTGGATGCGGGTGCCCATCGCCGTGTACAGCGGCAGCACCACCTCCTCGCCGTGCAGCCGGTGCGCGGCGGTCACCACGCGCACCGGCCCCCAGCCGCGGTCCATCAGGTCGCGGTACTCCTGAGGCAGGTCCCGGCCCTCGTTGAGCACCGACAGGCTCATCACGTGCCAGCGGACGGAGACGTCGCGCACCTGCTGGACCTCGAGCATCCAGCGCGAGGTCATCCAGGCCCACGGGCACAGGGGGTCGAACCAGAAGTCGGCGCTGGCGGGGGTGGTCGTCGTCATGGCGCCATCCTGCCCCGCGGGCGCCGGGCTCGCCGCTGCGGCGTCGGTGGTCCGTGGCAGAGTGACCGGTTGCTGGACGAGGACCCCTCCCAGCGCACCCGGTGGACCGGAAGGACGTGGACGTGCCCGGCGAGAACCTGACGCGCGAGGAGGCCCGCGTCCGCGCGGAGCTCGTGCAGGTCGACACCTACGACGTGCAGCTGGACCTGACGACCGGGCCGGAGCTGTTCCGCTCGGTGACCACCGTGCGCTTCGGCGCGCGCGAGGGCGCCTCCACGTTCATCGACCTGCTCAGCGCCGCCGTGCACGAGGTGACCCTCAACGGCCGCGCGCTGGACCCGGCCGTGGTCAGCGACGGCGTGCGCGTGCAGCTGGACGGCCTGGCCGGGAGCAACGAGCTGCGCGTGGTGGCCGACTGCCGCTACATGAACACCGGCGAGGGCCTGCACCGGTTCGTCGACCCCGTCGACGACGAGGTCTACCTGTACACCCAGTTCGAGGTGGCCGACGCCCGCCGCGTGTTCGCCGTCTTCGAGCAGCCCGACCTGAAGGCCGCGTTCACCTTCACCGTCACCGCCCCGGCGCACTGGCGCGTGATCTCCGGCGCTCCGGTCGCCTCCACCGAGGACGTGGACGCCGGCCGCCGCTGGCGCTTCGAGCCGACCCCGCGGCTGTCCAGCTACGTCACCGCGATCATCGCCGGGCCGTACGAGGGGTCGGAGGACTCCCTGGTCTCCTCCGACGGGCGCACGATCCCGCTCGGCGTGTACTGCCGCCGCTCCCTCGTCGAGCACCTGGACGCGCACAACGTCGTGGCCGCCACCAAGGCAGGCTTCGAGTTCTACGAGCGCGAGTTCGAGGCGCCCTACCCGTTCGCCAAGTACGACCAGGTGTTCGTGCCGGAGTTCAACGCCGGCGCCATGGAGAACGCCGGGGCGGTGACGTTCGTGGAGAGCTACGTCTTCCGCTCCAAGGTGCCGCGGGCCACCGTCGAGCGCCGCGTCGTGACGGTGCTGCACGAGCTGGCGCACATGTGGTTCGGCGACCTGGTGACCATGCGCTGGTGGAACGACCTGTGGCTCAACGAGTCGTTCGCGGAGTTCGCCAGCACCCTGGCCGCCGCCGAGGCCACCGAGTGGACGGGTGCCTGGACGACCTTCAACTCCCTGGAGAAGTCCTGGGCCTACCGCCAGGACCAGCTGCCCACGACCCACCCGATCGTCGCGGAGATCAACGACCTGGAGGACGTCGAGGTCAACTTCGACGGCATCACCTACGCCAAGGGCGCCAGCGTGCTCAAGCAGCTCGTCGCCTACGTGGGTCGCGAGGAGTTCCTCGCCGGTGTGCGCGCGTACTTCCGCCGCCACGCCTGGGGGAACACCGAGCTGGTGGACCTGCTGCGCGAGCTGGAGGCCACCTCCGGTCGCGACCTGAGCGCCTGGTCGCGCGAGTGGCTGGAGACCGCGGGGGTCGCGACGCTGCGCCCGGTGCTGGAGACCGACGCCGACGGCACGATCACCTCCGCCGCGCTGCACCAGGAGGCACCGGCGGAGCACCCGCACCTGCGCGCGCACCGACTGGCGATCGGCTGCTACGACCTGGTGGACGGCAAGCTGACCCGCACGCACCGCGTGGAGGTCGACGCCGCCGGGGCGAGCACCGACCTGCCCGCCCTGGTGGGCCGCAAGCGCCCCGACCTGCTCCTGGTCAACGACGACGACCTCGCCTACGCCAAGATCCGCCTGGACGAGGCCTCCCTGGCCACGGCCCTGGAGCACCTGGACGCGTTCACCGAGTCCCTGCCCCGCTCGCTGGTCGCAGCAGCCCTGTGGGACATGACCCGCGACGGCGAGCTCGCCGCCCGCGACTACGCCGACCTCCTGCTGGGCACCCTGCTGCCCGGTGACGCGGCACGCGCCGACTCGACCGTGGCGCTGGTGCTGCTGCGCCAGCTGTCCACGACCGTCGAGCTGTACACCGCTCCCGGGCACCGCGGGGAGGCCGAGGCCCGCACGGCCGAGGCGCTGCTGGGGATGCTGCGGGCAGCGGCCCCGGGCAGCGACACCCAGCTGCAGTTCGCGCGGGCGTTCGCCTCGTTCGCGCGCAGCGAGGAGCACCTGGCGGTCGTGCGGGGCCTGTACGAGGGCACCAGCACCGTCGAGGGCCTGGAGGTGGACGCGGACATGCGCTGGGCGCTGCTGACATCCCTGGCCGCGGGCGGCGCGGTGGACGGCTCCGCCGTGGACGCCGAGCTGCAGCGGGACGCCACGGCGACCGGTCAGCGCTCGGCGGCCGCCGCCCGGGCGGCGCTGCCCACGGCCGAGGCGAAGCGGTCGGCCTGGGCGGAGGTGGTGGAGCGCGGGACGCTGCCCAACGCCGTGCAGGCCTCGGTCATCGCCGGTTTCGGCCGGGTGCACGACCCCGAGCTGCTGCGGCCCTTCGTCGAGCCGTACTTCGACGCGCTGCGCACCGTGTGGGCCGAGCGCACCAACGAGATGGCCCAGCAGGTCGTCACCGGGCTGTACCCGCTGCTGCTGGCCGACGCCGAGCTGCTGGAGCGCACCGACGCCTGGCTGGCCGGGGCGACCGACGCCCCGCCGGCCCTGAGGCGCCTGGTGCTGGAGAACCGCGACGGGGTGGCGCGCGCCCTGCGCGCCCAGGAGCGCGACGCGCGCTGACCCCCGCGGCGCCCGGCCTCCCCGGCCGGGCGCCGGACGCCGCTCACAGGACCGGCGTGAGTGCCGGGGCGTCCTTGCGGGGACGGCCCCGGCCGCGCTTGTAGGCGACGGCGACCCCCCCGACGAAGAGCTGCCCGCCCCACACCCCGGCGGGTTCCCGGCGCGCCAGCGCACCGGCCAGGCACGGCGCGCGCAGCGGGCACCGGGCGCACAGGGCCTTGGCCGCCAGGACGAGTTCGGTGTCCTCGGCGAAGAACAGGTCCGCGGGCGCGGTGCGGCAGGGCAGCGGGGCGGAACCCGCGCGCTCCGGCCCGCCGGGTCGGGGCGGGCTCGCGGTCTCGAGCGGGGCTGTGGTCGTGGGCGGGGCTGCTACCGGCACGGCGACGAGCCTGCCGGGAGCGCCTTGCAACCGTCCTGCACCGCGAGCCGCGTCCGCCCGGGCGACCGGCAAGCCGGTCGCAAGGACGCTGCAGCACGCTGACGGCGTTCCCGCCGCCCGGCGGGACCGGAGCGAGAGGAGCCCCCGTGCCCGAGCAGGCACCGTCCCCGGAGCCGTGGCTGCCGCCGTGGTTCCGGCACCCCACCCGCCTGGACCTGCCCACCGGCCACCACCTGCGTCCGATCCGCGAGCTCGACGTGGACCTCGACCTGCCCGCCGTCCTGGGCTCGCGGGAGCGGCTGTGGTCGATCTACGGCCGCGCGTGGGGCTGGCCGCCGGAAGGCATGACCCGCGAGCAGGACAGGGCCGACCTGGCACGCCACGAGGCCGAGATCGCCCGCCACGAGTCGTTCAACTACGCCCTGTTCGACGACGAGGAGGCCGAACTGCTGGGGTGCGTGTACCTGGACCCGCCGGGCCGGGCGGGCGCCGACGCCGACGTGTCGTGGTGGGTGGTGGACCGCCTGGTCGGCTCCGGCCTGGAGTCCGCGCTGGACGCGGAGGTGCCGCGCTGGGTCGACCGCGACTGGCCGTTCACCCGGCCGCGCTTCGTGGGGCGCGACCTCAGCTGGGAGGAGTGGCTGGCGCTGCCGGTGCGGTGAGGGTCCCGGGCCCGTGCACGGCCAGCCGCACGACGGCCTCCACCGGCAGCGCGTGACCGGCGGCCAGGGCCTCGGCGAAGCGCTGCCCGCCCAGCCGGTGGCGCAGCCGGGACCGGGCGGCCTCCAGCTGGGCGTCGTCGCGCAGGTAGAACCCGTACACGTCGGCGCCCACGGTGTCCCGTGCGGCGCGCGCGGCGCCCAGCAGGACCGCCAGCCGCTCGGGGTCGCGGTCCACGCCAGCGGCACCCAGGACGACCAGCGCGTCGAGGAAGTGCGACAGGTTGGCCAGGTCACCGATCTGCGCGGACAGCTCGATCCCCTCGTGCAGGCGCCGCTCGGCGGCGGGCGCGTCGTGCGGCGCCTCGGCCTGCGCGAGGTTGTAGAGGGCCACGAACGTGGTGAGCCGGTCGCCGCGGCGGCGGGCCAGGGCCAGACCCGTCTCGAAGTGCTCCCGCGCCCGTCCGCCGGCACCGGCGGCCCCCTCACCGCCGTCCCGCCCCAGGGCGGTCAGCGCCGTTCCGGTCCACACGTGCCCCAGCGCCTCCAGCCACGGGCCGTCGGAACCGGCCGGCAGCGCGGCCGCCAGCCCCAGCGCAGCGCGCAGCCGCTCGACGGCGGTGGCGGCGTCGCCTCGGGCCAGCGCGGTGATGCCGGTGCCGGCGGCGGTGTGCGCCAGCGCCTCGTCGTCACCGGTCGCGACGGCCAGCCGGCGCGCGCGGTCCCACACCTCCTCGGCGTGCTCGTGCTCGCCCTGCGCGAAGAGCATCGCGCCCAGAGCCAGGTCCACGCGGACCCGCACCCGGTCGGGCAGCCCGGGCAACCGCTGCACGGCGGCGCAGGCGCGGCGGCCCACCGCCAGGTGCCCGTGCATCCACCAGAACAGCCACATCGCCCACACCAGCCGCCCGGCGGTCTCGCCGTCCCCGGCGGCGCAGGCGGCGTCCACCGCCGCCAGCAGGTCGGCGTGCGCGCGCTCGATGCGCCGCAGCCAGCCCACCTGCGCGTCGCGCTGGTAGCCGCCGTAGGCCTCCTCGGCCAGGGCCAGGTGGGCGGCGGCGTGGGCGGCCTGGGCCTGCGCGCGCTCGGTGTCACCCAGCAGCCGCTGCGCGTGCTGCCGGGTGGGTTCCAGCATCGAGAAGCGGGCGCCGTCCTCGCCGTGCTCGACCCGCACGAGGGACTGCTCCACGAGCGCCTCCAGCAGCGGCAGCACCGCCGGCCCTTCCACTGCTTCCAGCACCGGCAGGGTCCAGCTGCCGCTGAAGACCCCCAGGCGGCGGAAGAGGCCCCGGGCCGGCGCGTCCAGCAGGCCGTAGCTCCAGTCGAGGGTGGCCTGCATGGTGCGCTGGCGTTCCGGCAGGTCCCGGCGCCCGCCGGAGAGGGCCTCGTCCAGGCGGGCCAGCAGGTCGCGCGGTCCGAGGACCCGGACCCGCGCGGCGGCCAGCTCCAGCGCCAGCGGGATGCCGGCCAGGGCGGTGCACACGTCGGCGACGACGCGCACCTCGTCCTCGCCCAGCCGGAAGCCCGGCACGACGTCGCGCGCCCGGTCGCAGAACAGCGTGACGGCGGCCGAGGACAGCACCTCGTCCGCTCCGGCGCCGGCCGGCGGGAGGGCAAGCGGCTCCACGCGGTGCTCCACCTCCCCGGCCACCCGCAGCGGCGCGCGGCTCGTCACGACGACGACCAGGTGCGGGCAGGTGCGCACCAGCTCGGCCACGTCGACCGCGGCGTCCAGCAGGTGCTCGAAGTTGTCCAGCACCAGCAGCAGGTGCAGGGGGTGCAGGTGGGCGGCGACGGCGTCGCGCGCACCGGGCCCCTCGACGGCGCCCACGCCCAGGGCGCGGGCGACGGCGGGCACGACGTCGGCGGCGTCGTCGAGGGTCGCCAGCGGCACCAGGACGGCGCCGTCGGCGAACCGGGCGGCTGCCCGGTCGCCGGCCTCGCGCGCAGCGGCCAGGGCCAGGGCCAGACGGGTCTTGCCCACCCCGCCCGTGCCGGTCAGCGTCACCAGGCGGGCACCGTCGTCGAGGAGCCGGTGCAGCCGGGCCAGGTCGTCGGTGCGCCCGAGCAGCGCGGTGGGCGGGGTGGGCAGCGCCGGGCGGCGGCTCGCCGGCGCGGTGGACCGTCCGGTGGGCGACCCGGTGGGCGACCCGGTGGACGGCTCGGTGGACGGTGGAGCGGCGGCCGCGCCCGCGACCGCCGTCGCCGGGGCCGGCGCGTCCAGCTCGGGGTCCTGCCGCAGGAGCAGCTCGTGCAGCCGCCGCAGCTGCGGGCCGGGGTCCACGCCGAGCGCGTCGGCGAGCAGGCGGCGCCCCTCCTCGTAGCAGCGCAGCGCGTCGGCCTGCCGGTCGGCGCGGTACAGGGCCAGCACGAGCGCGGCGCGCAGCCCCTCGCGGAACGGCTCGGCCGCCACGAGCGCGGGCAGCCGCCCGGCGACCTGCCGGTGCCTGCCGAGCGCCAGGTCGAGCTCGGCGGCCAGCTCCTCGGCCTCCAGCCGCTGCTCGTGCAGCCGAGCGGCCTCGGCGCGGGCGAAGTCGCCGGGCACGTCCGCGTACGCGGGGCCGCGCCACAGCGACAGGGCGCGGGCCACGTCGTCGCGGGCCGCCGCCGGGTCGGTGCGGCCGCGGGCGAGCGTGAGCAGGCGGCGGAACTCCTCGGCGTCCAGCGCCCCCTCCTCCAGCACCAGCCGGTACCCGGGCGCGCGGGTCTGCAGGACCTGCCAGCCGGAGGGCGGCCGCTGCGGCTCCAGCCGGCGGCGCAGGCGGGAGACGTAGCTGTGCACGGTGGAGGCGCCCGCGTCCAGGCCCCCGTCCTCCCACAGCCGCTCGGCGAGGGTGTCGGCCGCCACGACACGACCGGCGTCGACGGCGAGGGCGGCCAGCAGGGTGCGCAGGGAACCGCCCAGCGGTGCGGGTCCCGCGGTGGTGACCACCTCGAGGGGGCCGAGCACGCGCACCCCGACCGCCGACGTCACGCGCTCAGGGTAGGTCGCCCGCGGGCAGGAGGGGGCTAGACCGTTGCAAGGGGCTTGCAAGGCCCCCGGTGCAGGCTGGCGCAGCCGGCACCGGGGGGAGCCGTGGGGGGGGGGGGGGGGGGGGGGGGGGGGGGGGGGGGGGGGGGGGGGGGGGGGGGGGGGGGGGGGGGGGGGGGGGGGGGGGGGGGGGGGGGGG